>USIM01000172.1 GCA_900554675.1 uncultured Sutterella sp. | reverse complement strand
TGACGATGATGACGATGTTTGTGGGATACCCCATCCCGAAAGTTGGGATATATCAATATCAGCGTCATTAGCGTCATCTGCGTCATTTCCGTCATGGGAGAACTTCATCTGCCGCGCCTGCGAGGTGCGGTGGGTTTCATAGCGGATTCCTCTTGGCGTGAATACGATATCGAAGTGTTCCACGATTTTTCGGGTCAGCTGGTGGGGCAAAACGCCCTCAATATCGGCTGCAGAAAGCAATTCGGTAGCCGTGCCTTGCCATGTTCCGACACTATCGATGTAGTCAGCCACTTTCCAAAGGTAACTCGGCACTGCCTTAGCGACAATCTGTTCGGTGCTTTCTTCCTCGTCCAGAATCCAAACACAGTTTTCTTCGTGCAGACGCAGTGTTTTGTTGTCCATATCGCGCCCGGTCACCAAAATGCTGGCGGTCTGACTCATGCGTTTTCGCTGCATGACCCAGCTGGTGTCCGATGCCCCTATCAAGCCATTGGAACCTGCAATCTGCTGGAACGGATCGTCTGCGGCTTGTTTGCGCAGATGGTGGATCAGCAAAATGCAGACATTTTGTGTGTTCAGGAGCTAAAGGCTCAGGAAGCGGATATATCTGCTGATGTTTTACACGCCGATGGGTATCACGTGTATATGCACACGGCACAAAAACGAGGATACTCAGGGGTTGCTCTTTATACCAAGCAAAAACCGCTGGATGTGAAGATTGGGTTTGGGAATGAAGAGTTTGATGCTGAAGGCCGGTACGTTGAGTGTGAGTTTGAACACCTTATTGTGGTGAGTGTCTATTTCCCCTCGGGTTCGAGTTCCGAAGATCGCCAAGAAGCTAAATTCCGCTTTTTAGATGTTTTTGAGCCCCACTTAAAAGCGTTAATGGCCAGAGGAAAAGAGATTGTATTTTGTGGTGACATCAATATTGCTCATAAAGAAATCGACCTTAAAAATTGGAAGGGTAATCTCAAGAATTCTGGCTTTTTACCAGAAGAGCGCGATTGGATGACTGCACTTTTCAAACAAGGTTGGGTTGATGTTTTCCGCCAATTGGAGCCAACAAAAGAGCAATACACCTGGTGGAGTCAACGAGGGCAAGCCAGAGCAAAGAATGTCGGTTGGCGAATTGACTATCAAATTGCTACGCCGAGGCAAGCGACAAAAGCGGTTCAAACAAGTGTTTACAATGGAGAGAAATTCTCCGATCACGCACCGTTGATTGTGGATTATGAGGACTAATCTCATGCGCTTGGAACAAGTTTTATTTTCTCAAGGTTTTGGTACCCGCCACGAGTGTTTTGGCATGATTTGCCAAGGCCGTGTCGCCGTGGAAGGGGAAGTGATTGATGATCCGGACTATGAGGTCGAACAATCTCAATTTTCTTTTTCTGTCGACGGAAAGGTTTGGCCCTATTGTGAGAAAGCTGTCGTAGCACTTCACAAGCCACAAGGGTACGAGTGCTCTCAAAAGCCCATTCATCATCCTTCTGTGATGACTTTATTACCGTCTCCTTTGAGGGTTCGGGGAGTTCAACCTGTTGGCAGACTTGACGAAGATACGACGGGACTACTGATATTGACTGATGATGGCACGTTGCAACATCGTTTAATTCATCCTAAAAAGCATGTCGCGAAAGTTTATTTGGTCACAAGCAAACATCCGATGACTCAAAAGATGCTCGATAAGTTAGTCGAAGGAGTGTTGCTTGAAGATGAAAAAGTGCCGGTGAAGGCTCAAAGCGTCAACGTTTTGGATGAAACACACTTCGAGATGACGCTTACGCAAGGCAAGTACCATCAAGTTAAGCGCATGGTAGCGGCGGTTGGAAACCGCGTGGAAGCTCTTCATCGTGTAAGTTTTGGCCACTATCGCCTTCCCGACGATTTAAAGGAAGGCGAGTGGTGTTTTATTTCTAAAGAGGACCTTATCTAAGTGTTAGGCCAATCTTTTTCATCTTGGAAGCGTGCTTGCGCAGTTTACGCTAAACCAGAAGCTATTCGTATGTTTTTCCTGGGCTTTGCCTCGGGGTTACCTTTACTTTTGGTTTTGGGTACGCTTTCTTTTTGGTTAAGAGAGGCAGGCATCGATTTAAAAACCATCGGCATGATGAGTTGGGTGGGATTAGCCTATGGTTTTAAGTGGGTTTGGGCTCCTTTGGTTGATCGCTTAAAAATCCCGTTCTTGTCACGAATGGGGCGCCGCCGTTCTTGGTTGTTGCTCACGCAAGGTACTTTACTTTGTAGCCTTTTGGCAATGGCCATGACCGATCCCAAGGTTGAACTTCAAACCATGTTTATGTTGGCCTTAATAACGGCGTTTGCCTCTGCAACTCAAGACATTACGTTAGATGCCTACCGTATTGAAAGTGCCTCGCAAAAAGAGCAGGCAGCATTGGCAGCGACCTATCAAACAGGTTATCGATTGGCCATGATTTGGTCGGGAGCGGGTGCTCTCGCTTTGGCGGCATTTAGTGCAGTTAACGCTGAATACGATCCGAGTGCTTGGCGTTTTGCTTATTGCGTGATGGCTGTCAGTATGAGCGTGGGGATGGTAGCGGTATTTTTCTCCCCCGAACCTCAGCGTCTTCTCTCTCAAAGCATTTCTGAAGAAACACAGAGACGATTGGTTCAATTTAAAAATACGCATCCTAAGTGGTCTGAGAAAACAGTGAGATTGGTTGTCTGGTTTTACGAAGCCGCGTGCTTGCCATTTATTGACTTTTTCTCAAGATACCGTTGGCAAGCCGTGCTTTTGTTGGCGTTGATTGCCACTTATCGAATCTCTGATGTGGTGATGGGGGTGATGGCTAATC
>USIM01000171.1 GCA_900554675.1 uncultured Sutterella sp. | reverse complement strand
CGAATGAAAAAGAGTTCCAAGTGGGTCTTTACCGATACAGGCCTCATGTGTGCTTTTTTAAAGCACCACGATGCTGAGGATTTCATGGTTTGGGCCGAAGATGCTAAAAAGCAAGGCAGTGACTTGGTGGGTAATTTAATTGAAACTTTTGTCTACACGCAAATTGTCCCATTGGTAGAAGAAGACGACGAGTGGAAAATCTACCATTTGCGTTCTGCCGATGATCAAGAAGTTGATTTTCTTCTCGAAAATGAACGTGGAGAGATCATTGCGATAGAAGTTAAGGCTAGCGAAAAAGCATCTTCCTCTGACTTTAAAAACATGAAATGGTTGATGGAAAGGTTGCCTGAACGAAAAATCCATGGCGTCGTTTTGTACTGCGGTCAACGAGTCCGTTCTTACGGCCCTAATATGACGGCAGTACCAATCGCAAAAATGTGGTTGCCGTAATCTTAATGTTTGGGTAAAAGCTTCCCCGGATTTAAACGATTATCAGGATCAAACGCCTTCTTGATCGCTTGCATCATTTCAAGTGCCACGGGGTCTTTTGCCATGGTCATGGCATCACGCTTAAGTTGACCGATGCCGTGCTCGGCACTGATGGTGCCACCCATGGCAATGACCTTTTCATAGACAAATGCATGAATGTCTTTTTCGACCGTAAATACAATCTTAGAATCGTGCGGTGCTTCAACGCCCATATTAAAGTGCAGGTTACCGTCACCGTAGTGGCCAAAGACGGAGGGCTCTAACCAGTCGTATTTTTCTTTAAGTGCAGCACAAACGGATTCAATAAATTCCACCAAACGATGGCGGGGCAACGCAATGTCGTGCTTGACGTTGCCACCGGCTTTTTTGTGAGCGGGCGGAATGCTTTCACGTACTCGCCAAAAGTCTTTGGCATCGTCTTCGGTTTCACTGATGGCGCCATCAACCACCACACCTTTTTCCATAAGGTTCTCAAGAACCGCTTCAAGCGTGGAAGTATCGGGATTGGCTTGAAAACGTGCCAGTCAGTTTTCTCAACTTCGGGTTGGCGGACTTCGGGCATCATGAGCGCAAGTTTATTTAAGGTAGGACGACCCATTAATTCAAAAGCAGTCATCTGTGCGTGCATCTTGGCATTAAAGGCATTGAAAACGACTTCGACGTTTTTGAGGTCTTTGAGCGAAAGAAAGAGCACTTTGCGATCAAGGGGACGAGGGTGAAGCTTTAATATGGCTTCTGTGATAACAAACAGAGCTCCTTTACTCCCAATTAAAAGGTCACGTAAGTCGTAGCCGGAATTGTTTTTTCGAAGACTTGTGAGTTCATTGATTTCACGACCGTCAGCCAAGACAGCTCGGTAACCTAATACCAAATCTCGCGTCATTCCGTAGCGCAAAACTTCGGTGCCTCCGGCGTTACTTGCCAATAATCCGCCCACTGTTGCCGTGCCTTCGCTTGCCAGTCGCAAGGGAAAGAGACGGTTAATGGATTCGGCTGCCTCGTGAACTTCCGTTAACGTGACGCCCGCTTGCGCATGAATGGTGTCACTGACCGGATCAATGCTAAGAATGCTGCGCATGCGCTTTAAGGATAAAAGAAGCGCGTTGGAGGAAGGCAATGGAACAGAGCCACCTACGGTAGAGGTATTTCCCCCTTGGGTGACCACTGGGATTTGGTAGCGGGCGGCAAGCGCCATCACTTTCATTACTTCTTCGTGCGTGGCGGGCAGAGCAACGGCGACGGCGTCACCATGATAGCGTCCGCGCTCATCGGTTAAGAAAGGTGCTTTGTCAGAGTCTTCCACTAAAGCGTATCGACCGAGTAAAGATTGAAGTTCATTGATGAAAGTCATAGGGAATATTCTTAAAATTGGCGTTATAGTAATTAAATAATATATCGCAATTTTAGTTTGGAGTTTGCATGGAATGGGATTGGGACTGGGACGCCTATAAGCGCAAGCCCTTTAAAGATCTCGTGTTTGACCTCTATGAGTTTGTCATGGAGCGTATGAAGGACACGCAACTTAATCAGGTGGCGTCATCCCTAACGTTGACAACCGTGTTGTCGCTTGTGCCGCTCTTGGCCGTGATGTTGGTGGTGTTTGCGGTCTTTCCGGAATTCGCAGAGCGTCGCGCAGAGCTGGAATCCTTAGTTTTTACTTACCTGTTGCCGGAAACCTACGGGACGTTACTTCTTAAATACGTTCGAGATTTCACGGGGCACGCACAAGGCTTAACGATTTTCGGTTTGGCCGGTTTAGGCGTCACTTCACTTCTTTTGATTAACACGATTGACGAGACGCTCAACCGCATTTTCCACGTTCGACAAATGCGTCACATCATGCAACGCGTGTTGATCTATTGGGCGCTTTTAACGATTGGGCCGGCAGTGCTCTTGATGAGTCTTTCGATTACGAACTTCTTATCGCAAATTGACGTGGCGGTTCAAGGGTCGTTTCCGAGTTGGGTAGCCATGGGGATTCAGTTGCTCATGCAAACGCTTTTTTACGCTGCTATTTATGTTTATGTGCCTAATTGCAAAGTGAAGTGGTCACATGCCTTTATCGGTGCGGGGTTGGTGACGTTATTGTCCATTGTCGTTAAATGGGGTTTTAGTTTTTATTTGAGTTCCGGGCCCCTTACCACCATTTACGGTGCCTTTGCCGTGGTTCCTGTGGTGCTTCTTTGGATTTACATCTCTTGGCTCTTTGTTTTGGCGGGCGCTGCGATTGCCGCAACGATTCCGATGTTAACGAGCGGTCGCTTTGCCGATCAGCATAAAACCGGCAACGACTTTATTACCGGGATTGCTTTACTTCAAGTATTAATGCTC
>USIM01000170.1 GCA_900554675.1 uncultured Sutterella sp. | reverse complement strand
TGCGAGAGTGCACTTTGTCCCCATTTTCTCGGTAAGGGGAGAATTTCATACGGGGAGCCGTTTTGTTTGTTTTCTGCCTCAATCCCTTGAACTAAAGAAGCGTTGATCGCTTCGTAGGGACTGCCGCTTTCAGGCAATAAAATAGCAATTTTGGTTTTTTGGCTGACCGAAGCGGTCGGAGTCTCAAAACTCAGTGCAGACGGGTCAATCGCAAACGGTACTGCCGACTGCGAAAAACTGGTTACGCTAAAGGTCGCTAAAATAGCCACACTAAGAACTTGAAATAAACGGGTATTCACAATGCAATCCATGACGAACCAATGGTCCGAACAGTTGTTAATGCAAAAAGCGGGGCTTGAGTTACAAAGCTTTCCCAGCTCGGCGCTCTATATCGTTGGGCTTCCCATCGGTAATTCGGCAGACATCACTTTACGTGCCCTGTGGATTCTAGCCATGGCGGATGTCGTGGCGGCGGAAGATACGAGAGAAACCAAAAAACTCTTGGAGCGTTTTTCCATTTCGGTTCCGACGATAAGTGTACGGGAACACAATGAAATTGCTCAATCCCATATGATAATTGAACGTCTCGAAAAGGGCGAGAGGGTCGCGTTAGTAACTGATGCGGGAACACCCGCCGTCTCTGACCCTGGTGCTCGAGTTGTTCGCGTCGTTCAAGATGCAGGATACCGTGTTATTCCCATTCCGGGCGCCAGTGCTGTTGTGACGGCTTTGTCGGCTGCCGGACTTGAACCTTCGGGTTTTCATTTTGTGGGATTTTTACCTCCTCAAGCTAAAGCGCGGCGCGATGCGATTGCTTCTTTGGCTCGCCAACATGAAAGTTTTGTTCTTTATGAAGCCCCTCACCGCGTAGTAGATGTTTTGGTCGATTTGGCAAAAGCTCTGCAACCTGAACGTCGAGTGGTGGTTGCTCGAGAAATTACAAAGAAATTTGAAACCTTCTCTGCCATGCCTGCGTCAGAAGTTGAGACTTGGGCGAAAACACATGATCCGCGCGGTGAATATGTAATTTTGGTTGATGAGTCCAAGCAAGAAGAAGGTTTGACTTTAACGGACAAGGATGCTCAATGGGTTTTGGCTTTAGCTAAAGCAATGCCAAGTTCAAAGGCGGCAGCAACGGCTGCCAAAATCACTGGTTTTTCTCGTGATGAAATCTACCAGTGGATCTTGGCCAATAAACCCGCGGATTAAAAGTCTTCTTCTGACTCTTTGTCGCGTAACGCGTCAGGAATCAAAGCTTGGAAGTCATAAATGGATTTATCCATTAAATGGGACGGCGCCACACGTGTCATACTCATCAAAATGTTGTAGATACGGCTGTCGTAATCTTGGTCCCATTGACGATTTAAGGCTTTAATTTCGGCGCGTTTTTTGTTTTCGATTTTTCGACAAATATCTTTAGAAACAATCGGATAGTCGCGATATTTTACCCATCGTTCAATTTCGTACTCTCGGACGTAAACGAGAGGGCGAATGATGACATTTTTCCCATCATCGCTTCTTAAAATCGGAGGCATCCCCTTGAGTCGACCGCCATAAAACATGTTCAGTAAGAGCGTGCTGACAATGTCATCCATGTGATGGCCTAGAGCGATTTTGGTCACCCCCATTTCTTTGGCAACACGGTAGATAATGCCACGGCGCAGACGAGAGCAGACCGAGCACACATTGCGACCTTCCGGGATGACACGTTGGACAATGGACCAAGTGTCCTGATCCTCAATGTGATAAGGCACGCCTACCTTTTCCAAATAGTTGGGAATTACTTCCTTGGGGAAGTTCGGGAGATGCTGGTCAACATTGACAGCCAGAATGTCAAAGTGAATGGGGGCTCGCTTTTGCAGTTTCATTAAAACGTCTAAAAGCACGTAGCTGTCTTTACCGCCCGACATGCAGACCATCACTTTGTCGCCTTCTTCAATCATGCCGAAGTCTGTGATGGCTTTCCCTGCTAACCGCATGATGCGCTTTTCGTTTTTCTTCTCTGCGACAGACTTTTTTGTGCGAGATGTTTTCGCTTCTTCTTTGGGCTGAGAAGTTTCTTGGGTCGGTGTGCGATCTTCAATAATTTGAATAATGCGATCAGACATTTTTAATCCTAAAAATTTCAACGCCGGCGCTATCAACCGTGGGGTAAGCTTGCGTTTTTTCGCTTCGAACCAGCACAGCGCACACGCGCTTGTCCGTTAAAAGGTCTTGAGCAATTTTGTCGATGAGCGTTTCTTGCAAGTCGATATGGGGCCCATCGATAAGGCGATCCACGGCTTCGACAGCTAAGTCGTAGTTGTAAGCGTTATTGAGATCATCATTTTCGTGATCAGTGGTCACAAAAAGTTCAATGTTAATGACAACGGGCTGACGAGCCTCTTTCTCATTGTCATAAGCACCGATAAAAAGGTCTCGTCGAATATTTTTTAGAATGATTCGACGGCAGTTGCTCAATTGAGGGTGCAAATACCAAGTCATAGTGAGTCCTTAATGGCAAGGAGGCGAGCCTCATGAATACGATTCGGGATGTCCTTTTTATCGATTGTGTTTTGAGCAATCTCAGCGGTGTTAACCGAAGAGGCGACTTCTTTTGCTTGATGCCAAATCGAAGCATTAATCCCTAACATCAGCGAGGCAACATTGATTAATTGTTCATAGCGTTGCGGACGTCGGAATGCATCACTTTTTTCCATGACACTGAGAAGCCCTTCGGGGCTAACAATGAATTCCGATTTCATTCGGTGCCATAATCGACAAAGATCCATAATTTCGGAACTGGGCTTTAACTTCTTAAAAAAGTTGTTAATTGCATCAATTGAGGTGGCATTTGCTGT
>USIM01000169.1 GCA_900554675.1 uncultured Sutterella sp. | reverse complement strand
AAAACCCACAAATTTACATTTTTGAAAAAGAAAATTTGAAATTATTGTTTCAAACGCTTCTGCGTCCCAATAACAACGGGTTATTCATTGAAAATTCTTGAAAATTAACAAAAGAGAAAGCTGTACGCATTTGATACAATTAGCGCATCGAATTTTTTCAATTTTGTAGGACTTAAAAATGGAACTTTCTGCTTTAACCGCTTTGTCTCCGCTTGATGGTCGTTATGCTCGTCAAACCGAAGCACTTCGTGACATTTTCTCCGAATGTGCTTTCATGCGTGCTCGCGTCCGCGTTGAAGTCGAATGGCTCATCGCTTTGAGCGAATTTGATTTGCCGGAATTGCCGCACATCTCTGACCACGGTAAGGCTTTCTTGCGTGGTTTAGTCGAAAACTTCACGATCGAATCTTGCCAAGCTATTAAAGATATTGAAAAGACCACGAACCACGACGTTAAGGCTGTGGAATACTGGATTAAGAACCAAGTCGCTCACGACGAAGAATTGGCAAAAGCCAGCGAATTCGTTCACTTTGCCTGCACGAGCGAAGACATCAATAACACCTCCCACGCTTTGATGCTCACCGAAGGTCGTGCTGCCATCGTTGAGTACTTGGAACAAATCCGTCAAACGCTCGTGGGCTACGCCAATCAATGGGCTAGTGTTCCGATGTTGTCTCGCACGCACGGTCAAACGGCCTCCCCCACGACGGTCGGTAAAGAATGGGCGAACGTCTCCATCCGTTTGGGTCGTGCCATTGAATCGATCAAGGCCGTGAAGATTTTGGCCAAGATGAACGGTGCCGTTGGTAACTACAACGCTCACTTGATCGCTTATCCTGAAAAAGATTGGGAAAGCTTCTCTAAGAAGGTTGTCGAAGAACGTTTAGGTCTTAACTTCAACACCCATACGATTCAAATTGAACCGCACGACTACATGGCTGAAATCTTTGATGCCGTGGTTCGCGCCAATACGATTCTTTTGGACTTGGACAAGGACGTTTGGGGTTACATCTCTTTGGGCTTTTACAAGCAAAAACTCAAGGAAGGTGAAGTGGGTTCTTCCACGATGCCGCACAAGGTCAACCCGATTGACTTCGAAAACAGCGAAGGTAACTTGGGTATCGCCAACGCCCTTTTGACGCACTTGGCTCAAAAGTTGCCGATCTCTCGTTGGCAACGTGACTTGACGGACTCCACCGTTCTTCGTAACTTGGGCGTGGCTTTTGGCTACTGCTTCGTGGGCTACAACGCTTTGACGCGCGGCTTAGGCAAGTTGCAACTCAACGAAGACCGTTTGGCTCAAGACCTCGATCACGCTTGGGAAGTGTTGGCTGAAGCCATTCAAACGGTGATGCGCCGCTACGGTGTGCCGCACCCCTACGAACAACTCAAGGCTTTGACGCGCGGTAAGGGTATCACGCCGGAAACGATTCATGAATTCGTAACGGGTTTGGACATCCCTGAAGATGCTAAGGCACGCTTAATGGAATTGACCCCGGGCACCTACATCGGTAAGGCTGTTGAATTAGCTAAGCGCGGTTAATTTCGTTTAGACATTTCATCATCAAAACCCGGAGGTTTCTCAGAAATCTTCGGGTTTTCTCATTTGAGAGTATTTTTTACCAATCAGTTGCTTTTTTGAGTGAAAAAACAACGCCAAACGCTTAAAATGAATGAGTTAAAACTCTGTTGCGATTCGCACATTACAAAGGGAAAGAGGCATGGCTAGCGAGACGATTTACCGCAAAGACTATTTACCCCCCAATCACCTTGTGGATACCGTGGATTTGGTGTTTGATTTGCACCCTCAGAAAACCCGTGTCACAAGCACATTGTCGATCCGTCCGAACGAAAAACGCACAAGCGATGACCTTGTCTTAAATGGTCGTGAACTCAACTTGGTCAAAGTCAGTGTTGACGATCAAGAGCTTGCTCGTACCGACTATACGTTGTTGCCCTCGGGTGACTTAGTGCTTCGCAATATCACCAAAGAAGTTAAAGTTCAGATTGAAAACATCATCAATCCGTCCGCTAATACGACATTGATGGGGCTTTACCTCTCTAACGGTAACTTCATGACGCAATGTGAAGCCGAAGGTTTTCGTCGCATTACGTACTACCCTGATCGTCCCGATGTCATGGCGAAATTTAAAGTTCGCATCAATGCGCCGAAGTCTTTCTGCCCCGTCATGCTCTCTAACGGTAATCTCGTTGAAGAAGGCGCCATTGATGAAAACTGGAGCTATGCCGTTTGGGAAGATCCGTTTAAAAAGCCGTGTTACCTCTTTGCGTTAGTGGCCGGTGACTTAAAGTGCCGAGAAGAACGCTTCCAACTTAAAAACGGTAAAAAAGCCCTTTTGCAAATTTGGACCGAAGAGAAAAATCTCGATAAAACCGAATTCGCTATGGAAAGCTTAAAGCGCGCCATCGCCTGGGATGAAAAGCGCTTCGGTCTTGAATTGGATCTTGAACGCTTCATGATCGTGGCCACTGATGACTTTAATTTCGGTGCCATGGAAAATAAGGGGCTCAACATCTTTAATTCTCGCTGTGTGTTGGCAACGCCCTCGGTCGCAACCGACCGCGACTTTGCTCGCATTGAAAGCGTCATTGCTCACGAATATTTCCACAATTGGACGGGCAACCGCGTCACCTGCCGTGACTGGTTCCAATTGACGCTCAAAGAAGGCTTGACCGTTTTCCGTGATCAAGAATTCTCGAGCGACATGTTAGGTGACCCCACGGCACGTGCCGTTAAACGTATTGAAGACGTGCGTTACCTTCGTGATACGCAATTCTTGGAAGACGCCGGCCCCATGGCTCACCCGATTCGCCCCGAGTCCTACGAAGAAATCAATAATTTCTATACGACCACCGTTTACGAAAAGG
>USIM01000168.1 GCA_900554675.1 uncultured Sutterella sp. | reverse complement strand
AATGTCCAAAACCTTTCGATCTTCCCATTGGCGAGCACCGACCGTAATACCGATCATTTCCTTATTTTGACGCTGACCGATGGGCAGCGCAATGTAAGGGGCTTGTCCCACTGCCCACCAAGGCACAAAGCCCACGGCAATAATGGCATCAGCCGTTGCGGTGTAGAGTGTGTCTTTGATGGCCAGGCGACAATTTTCAGTCCCTTCTTTTAAGGCACTTAAGTAGTCGCTATTGGTTAAGTCCGGGTCGTACTCTAAGGCACCTTCCAGGCGATTCATGCCATAGGGGTGGTGTTGATCTCGCATACGATAGAACTGGACAAGTTCTTTAAAGCTCGAGGGTGTTTGACCGTTACCCCATTGCGACAAGAATTTATCCATGTCGCCCTGAATTTCCGTCGAGGAAATGCACTTGTAATGCGTTTCAACGGTCTTTAAAGGCGCTTCAACAATCTTGACGTTAACCGTTTTGCAACGAGCAATTAAATTCTCGAGCGCAGCCTTTTGTTCCGAATCGAACCCTTCTTGCGGCACCAATAAGGCCACACGAATCGGCGTTTTGCTCAAACCCAAATCCGTTGTTAAATCTAAGTCGGCAGGGCAATGATCGGTATAGGGATCATCAACATCAGGGCCGGCTAAAAGTGATAAAAGACGAGCCGCCTCATTGACCGTACGAGCGGTTGCGCCCGGCGTATCTAATGAGTGAGAAATAGGAACGACACCCGTGCGAGAAATAAGACCAACGGTCGGTTTCATCCCCACGACACCACAAGCCATCGCAGGAATCACAATACTGCCGTGCGTTTCGGTGCTCACGGCGGCATCACAAAAACCGGCAGCAACGGAAATGCTTGAACCAGAACTTGAACCACCGGGGGTTAAATCTGGATCAATGGGATTGATGCCTTGGGCACCTAACTCCGAATAGCCCATTGGCATGGTCGTGCTTAAAAAGCCCGCCAACTCACTCATCGTGGTTTTACCGAAGGGATGAATGCCCTTAGAGCGCATTTTTTGAACACAAAAGGCATCTTTATCGTTTTTAAGGGCCTTAAACGCCATGGAACCTGCGGTGGCTCGAAGGCCATCGACGCAGATATTGTCTTTAACCAAGACGTGCCATCGGGCTTTGGGATTGGGTTCACGCCATTGAGCAACGGCATGAAGTTCCCAATTGAATTCTCGAATGCGTTTTTCTAACACTTCGGCTGTTAGCGCTGGACCTTTGTAGAGTGTATCCATGGTGCAAGTTCCTTCTGTCTATCTGTCTAGTCTGACATGAATTAACTGCAATAACAAGAGGGGAAAAATGCTTAATTGTGGGCGTTTAATAGCCATTGAGCAAAGTCATCTCGACGCATGACTTCAATGCCGAATTTTTTTGCTTTGCCTCGAGCCTTAAGCACTTTCTTATCCTTGCTCACCAAGAATCTGGCACCGGACATGACGGCTAATTCAAAGAATTTATCGTCATCGGTATCTTTGCAAAAGCGAGTATTGGAAAGAGGCTCTGTTACTATCTCTGCCGTCTTTAACCAACGCATTAAGAGGGAGTTTTGTTCTTCGGGCGTGAGTCTGAACATGGCACGTGAAATGACATCGGCGAATTCGCAGAAGGTTTCAACGTGACCGATCAAGCGAATTTGGTGGTTTTCGAGTGCCTTGCCAATTGCTTCAACGTGCGGGTCGTGAAAGACCCATAAATCTAAAAGGATGTTGGTATCGAGAATGCAAATGGGGCGTGCATCAACCAAAGACGCCTCAAAAAGTTGATGAGGCGTCCGGTTTAATAGATCAATGTAGAGCGATTTTTGCTCAGGGCTCATCGCATAAGGTCGCCCACGGCACGAGCTTCGTCGATCAATTCGTTTTGCGGGATCGAAATGCGACGACGCACTTCCGGTGTGAGCGGCAAGTCACCGATGATCTTATAGTCGGCATTGCCCGGGCAGAAGCAGGGGAAGCCGCAGATCAAGCCACGTGCAATGCCGTAGCTACCGTCAGAGGGCACAGCCATCGTAACCATGCGGCCGTTGCTACCCATGATCCAATCGCGCATGTGATCGATGGCAGCTGAAGCTGCTGAAGCGGCAGAAGAGGCGCCACGAGCCTTAATGATTTGAGAGCCGCGGGTAGCGACGTTCTTCACGAATTCTTCTTCCCAGGCTGCGTCCCAGCCGTTTTCAATGCGCTTGTTGTTAACACGCAAGAAACGAAGATCGGGGTACATGGTGTTGCTGTGGTTGCCCCAGACAAAGACTTGGCCGATGGAGGAAACGGGCACTTCAAGCTTTTCTGCAACACGAGCCATGGCACGGTTTTGGTCCAAACGCATCAAAGCGGAGAAGCATTCGGGTTTAAGAGACGGGGCATTGCGTTGAGCGATCAAGGTGTTCGTATTGCAGGGGTTGCCAACAACCAAAACACGCACATTGCGATCAGCACGTTCATCTAAAGCACGGCCTTGGCGACGGAAAATTTCACCGTTAGCGCGCAAAAGATCGGCTCGATCCATGCCTTCCTTACGGGGAGCGGCACCGACCATAAAGACGCAATGAGCACCGTCAAACAATTCTTTTTCATCGGTGTGAGCGGACATTTCAGCCAACGTCGGGAAGGCGCAGTCTGCCAATTCCATCATTGTGCCCTTAAGGCGTTGTTGACTTTCAGGGGTGTTGCGAGCGAGTAATCGCAACTCAACCGGTTGATCATTACCAAAGAGCTGACCCGAAGCAATGCGGAAAAGTAAGGAGTAACCAATATTGCCGCAAGGTCCGGTGATAGCAATACGAATTGGATTAGGCATGATGTTTTGTCCAGTAAGAATTAAATCAATTTTCAAATTATAGGTGACTCTGCATAAATGTGAAAAATAGGCCTTTAAGCTGGCGG
>USIM01000167.1 GCA_900554675.1 uncultured Sutterella sp. | reverse complement strand
CGATGATAGTTGGTTGTATTTCCAGTGAAAGTAGGACATTGCCTGGCTCCCCATTCAAAAGCCTCGAAGTGAAAGCTTCGGGGCTTTTATCATTTGTGCTCAAAGCATTTCTAATCCTGTTAGCAACGTTAACAATAAAAATCCCGACCATAACTAAATGATCGGGATGGAAGATATTGTCTCGGTTTCTTATTTACTACAAGCTCCTTCGACATCAATCGTAGCCCCGTTTCCGGGTTCAGCATTCTTTGGGCGAAGAATGTAGAGGAAGAAGACCAAAACGAGCATCACAGCCCCGTGAGCCATAATCACAATGGAGTTGCCCCAATAAGTTGCCATTAAACCACCTAAAATCGGGCCTGCAACAGAACCAATTTGTTGGAAGGCATAACTTAACCCATAGACGCGTCCACGTTCGCTTGGGAGCGTATTTTCGGCAAATAAAGCATTAATGGCAGGGAAGATACCGGCAAAAAAGATACCGCCAATAAAACGCCAAGAAACAAAAATCGAGATGGTTTCAGGGATCGCTTGCACGATGCCAAAGATGCCGGAACCTAAGAGCGCAATGTATAAGGCCCAACGGTAACCGATATTGGTTCCTGCTCGCCCCCATAGAGGAGCTGCGACCACACCTGAAATCCCAACCACGGAAAAGACAATACCACTGACTAAAACAATGTTGTCCATTGAACCTTGAAGTTCAGCGATATAAAGCGGCAACACGGGTTGTACAAGCATGACGGCTAACTGTACAACAGCGGCCGCAATCAACATACGAAGAATGACGGGGACTTTTAAGAGTTTCAAGGAACCGCCATCGCTCTTTTTACCGTTTGTGTTTTGACTTAAGACGGAAGGATCTTCTTTAATGAAGACAACAATACCGACAGCGATCAAAGCCAATGCAGCACCTGCTAAATAAAACGATGCTCGCATTCCAAAAAATTCTGCCAGCACACCACCAAAAAGTGGTCCTAGGACGCCACCTGCGGTCATCCCGCCTTGCATGAGCCCTAAGCACCAACCCATTTTGTCTTTAGGTGCGGCAGAAGTCATGATGGCTAAGCAAGCGGGCCAAAGACCTGCAGAAAAACCTTGGAAGCAACGCATGGCGAAAAGCTCCCAAGTGGATTCGACCATACCGCCCCAGATGTAGCTAATTGCTAGACACGCTGCGGCCCGCAAGGCCATCATCTTTCGGCCTTTTTTATCGGCCATTGCGCCCCAGATCGGCGCCATGATGGCACTGATTAAGAAGGTTGATGAGAAAATAATCCCAGACCAAATATTAACTTCAGTCGCATGGACGCCAAGTTCTTCAATGAGGTACATCGGCAAAAAAGGCACCAACATGGTGTAGCTTGCCGACATAAAAACTGATGTAATCGTTAAAAACCAAACCAGTGCTTTCCAATGCATACTTCACTCTCACTTTCGCAAATTTTTCGTTTATTTAAAGTATCTTATGCCCAATTTTCTGACTTTTGTAATGGGAGTATTACTACCAAAGGACGAAAAACGCCACGGGATTAGCCGCGGCGTTTGGAGTGTAAATCAGTAAGAGCAAGTGCTACTCTTCTTTGGCTGTCGTTTCTTCTTGAGGCGAGTGTGTCAAGATGAAGTCGCCGATATCGTGCACTTCGTCGGGGCACAACTCATGCATCATCGGGTATTCGTAAAATTCGACCGTAGCGCCCTTTTCGTTAAGTAGCGATACGCCTTCTCGAGCTTTAGCGATTGAAATCACAGAGTCCAATGTGCCATGGCCGATAAAGGTCGGTGTTTGTTGAGCGAGGTCAGAGAGCTCTTCAAAACGCGGGTGGTTGGGCACATAACCCGACAAAGCAATAATGCCTTGTAAAGGAACGGTTTGAGAATAACCCGTCAAAAGAGCAATCGCAGCGCCTTGAGAGAAACCACCAAGCCAAATCGGCGTATCGGGATTCTTTTCGCGTTCTTCATCAATAATGGCTTGAACCAATGCCATTGAGGCGTTCATGCCTTCGATGTCTTCGACCAAGTCCTCTTCAGGGTCATTTTGGAAGATTTCAGTCTTCAGGTCGTACCAACCCGGCATTGCCATTTTCATGACAGTGATCGTGCGGGTCGGTGCCGTCGGCAAAACCATGTTGATGTTGGAGACTTCTCCAAACTGAGCCAACTCTTGCTGAAAGTCTTCAAAGTCAGAACCGTCAACACCCAAGCCGTGTAACCAAATTAAGGTCATCGGCTTTTGCGTGTCGTCGATAGCAGGTTGAAAAATGGTATCCATAAAAAATCCAATCTATGACTCTCGAATTGTAGGCAAATTATTAAAAAAATCCATAAACGTTAGTACTACTATCGTATTAAGCAGAAGTTTTTACAATTTAAGAGGAGAATGAAATTTCTTTAAAAAACATACTATTTTGTAAATCACAGAGTTAGATCATGGGTGAGATTTTTGTTTTTGACCACGCTTGCTTTCATACCGAGGAAAAGAAGGTTCTTGATGATTTGACCTTAACGATACCCAGGGGAGCTTGTTTTTGTTTTGTCGGTCCCAGTGGTGCAGGAAAAAGTTCGGTTGTGCGACTTTTAAATCGTTTGAATATAAAAACGGCTGGCAACATTATTTTCGAGGGGCGTCCCATTGAGTCTTACGATGTTCAAGTGTTGCGTCATCGCATCGGCTTTGTCTTTCAACATGCCGCAATTTTTGAGGGTACGGTTGAAACAAATTTACGATTAGCATTGAAATATTCAGAACCAATGGAAGAATCGGAGATTCGTTCCCGAATGCTGGAGTCTTTAAAGTTTGTAGGTCTTGGCGAAGAGGATTTAACACGCAATGCCCTAAAAATGAGCGGTGGGGAACAACAGCGCGTTGGGATTGCCAGAACGTTGATGCAAA
>USIM01000166.1 GCA_900554675.1 uncultured Sutterella sp. | reverse complement strand
TCACTCGAGGGTAATTCACGTGGAAGGACATAAAGATTGGATCAGATAAGTTTGTTTGTAGCTTGTGATTACGAAGGTAGATTCAATGCAGTTTGTGAGATGTTCTATTAAAATAAATATGTGTATAATACACACTGTTGAGTAACTAGGAGCCAACCATGGATAGTTCCACGGTTATCAACAAGCTTAAGGAAAATGGTTGGAGACATATTCGAACTAAAGGAGATCATTGGTATTTCAGGAAGGATGGGGTTCAAAGACCTACGTGTGTTCCTCATCCAAACAAAGACTTACCAATTGGAACTTTGAAAGCGATAGAGCGCCAAACAGGTATAAAACTTAAGTAATGTTGGTTGGACAGGAGATTTTGCATCTCCCGTCCAACTTCCCAAGTAGGAGAAACGCAATGAAATATCCAATTGCAATTGAAATTGGTGATGATAAGCACGCATACGGTGTCGTTGTACCTGATTTGCCTGGTTGTTTTTCCGCAGGTGATACTCTAGATGAAGCTTTCGAAAATGCAAAAGAGGCAATTTCGGGGTGGATTGAGCTTGAGATGGAGGAAGGACATGCTATCCCTCAACCATCATCTATAGGCGAAATTTCTAAACAAGAAGACTTCAAAGGATGGTTCTTTGGAGTGGTTGACGTTCAACCTGAAAGTCTTTCAGATAAAGCACAACGAGTGAATATTACCTTATCGGCTAGAGTTCTCAGACGTCTTGATTATTTGGCAAAGCAATCAGGGGATACCCGCTCAGGCTATATCACGAGACTGGTTATCAGTCACGGTTAAATGATTCGTGTTTTTGGTTTTGCTAACTTTGACACGAATTGATTACTTTGATTGAGACCTTCTAGGGTTGACTGTCATACGCAATTTAAGCCACCGTGAGTGCAAAAGATTAGTGCGCTTGCAGTGGCTTTTTCGCAACTATTTGCCGAGAGACTTAATGACGTGCCTCACCACTCCAAAACAAATCCACTCATCATTTTCATCGGGGTAAATGTCAGCGTAAAGTGGGGAGTGACTTTCGGGGTGTAAATACACTTGTCCTTTAGCATCCTTTAATAAGCGCTTCACGGTAAATTCATTGTTGACTTGCATGATCACAATGTCACCCACACGCTCTTCTCGGCTGCGATCGACCACCAATAAGTCACCTTCATCGATGCCGGCTTCAACCATGGATTCGCCTCGAGCTCGCAAAACAAAAGTGGATGCTTCATTGTCAATGAGCAATTCATTGAAGTCGATCCCTTTGTCTTTATATTGTTCGGCCGGAGACGGAAAGCCTGCTTGTACTGGAGAAAACCCCATGGGGACTGAGGCAGAACTTGTAATTTCAACCGGTACAAATTCGTTGCGATCGTACCCGTCAATCATTTCATTGTTGGCAACCGAAGGATTGGTTAAGAGACTTCTGAACCAATGATTGCCGCCTTGTTGTTTAAAGACTTCGTATTGCTCTGCGCTGACTCGAACCTGAATCTTAGCCTCCATGGTTTTCTCGCCTATGGGCTTGGCCCCGGCACCGATTCGAGCGCCACCGCGTCCTTTTTTCTTTTGTTCCACCATTTCTTTTCACTCTTTTGATTATGTATACTTATTCTAATTTAATCGGAAGAAAAAATCATCATGTATGCATTAATTGACGGCAATACGTTTTACGCCTCTTGCGAAAGGGTCTTTCAGCCTAAACTCAACGGTCGTCCTGTTGTGGTTTTAAGTAACAATGACGGTTGCATCGTGACACTGACAAAAGAAGCGAAAGCGCTGGGATTAAAGCGAGGAACGCCTTTATTTAAAGTCAAAGACATTATTGAAAAGCACTGTGTCGAAGTCTTTTCCAGTAACTACGAACTCTATGGCGATATGTCCTCTCGCATGATGAACACCATCGCTTCTTTGGTACCTTCCGTGGAAATCTATTCCATTGATGAGTGCTTTGCCGATTTAACCGGTTTGACGGATTTGACCGAGTTGGGATACAGCATTCGACGGCGTGTTTTGAAATGGGTGGGGATTCCGACGTGCGTGGGGATTGGTCCGACAAAGACTTTGGCAAAACTTTGCAATCACATTGCAAAAACCTATCCCTCCCTTCAAGGCGGTTTCAATTGGGCCGATTTAACACCGGAGCGACAAACAAAAGCCTTAGCCAGTATTCAAGTAGGAGAAATTTGGGGAGTCGGTCGACAGCTTTCGATGCACTTGGCGCAAATGGGGGTCATTACAGCGCTAGATTTAAGAGAGATGGACTCGCAACTATTAAGAAAACATTTCGGAGTGACGCTTTTGAGAACGCAACAAGAGTTGCTCGGTGTACCGTGCATTGAACTGGAGATCGAACCGGACAATCGCCAGCAGATTTGCTGTTCACGGTCTTTTGGAAGGTCTTGCAAAGAGTTTGCCGGCATCATGAGCGCACTCGCCAAACATATTGATGAGGCCACAAGGCGCCTCAGAGAACAAAAGTCAAAGGCCTATTGCCTGACGGTCTTTGTGTATTCCGACCGGTTTCGTACCGATCAACCACAGCACATCATTGAGAAAACCGTTCGACTGAAATATCCGACAACGGATACATTGCTTTTGAACCAATTGGCGCATTTGGTCGTCAGTCATGCGTTTCGTTCAGGGATTGGGTATAAAAAGGCCGGCGTTATTTTGTCGGAATTGGTCGATGAAGAGGAAGAATTCTGTGTTGACCTTTTTGATCAACCGCCGGAGAACACCGAAAAGCGACAAAAGCTCATGAAAGTGATGGATCAGTTGCAAATGCTCTATGGCAGAAACACGCTTCGCACGGGGATGACAGCGTGGTCGGAAAGCGCCAATATGAAAAGAGAACACTTGTCGCAATGTTACACGACGAGAATTGCTGAGGTGTTGGAGGTTGGTTAGGAATTTTT
>USIM01000165.1 GCA_900554675.1 uncultured Sutterella sp. | reverse complement strand
ATATAGTCGGGGTTTTCTGAATTTTTGAAGGGGAATTGGCGCAACGGACCAAAAACATCCACCTTGGCATTGCGTGCAATACCGCCTTGCAAAGCGCCCTTTAACCAATTGTTTGTGCCCCAACCCCCGGCAACGATCGGAACGTAACGATAGGCACTTTTTGCGTTAAGGTACTGAATATTGCCTCTGACCTCCAGCGTGCCCAAGTCTCCCGTATTTTTCCAACCGCCGTGAAGTTGTACGGAAGCATCGGTGTTGCTTGCGATCAGGTCTTCGAATTTAAATTCAACGACAGGGGCCATTACCCACGAACCATTAAGTTTTAAGGTATCGAAGACGAGTCGATTTTCAGCAAAAATGCCAGGGAAATCAAGTCGACTGTCAGGTGCATCAAGCGTAAGTTCGCCACCTTTTTCATTTAAGGATATGTGACCGGACAGATTTCTAAATCCAGCATTTTTAAGTGCATTGTTTTGAATCGGCAAGCCGGAGATAGAGAGTCCCTTAAAGAGCATACTGAGTTCGTATTGCGTCGGGTTATTGATACTGCCTCGCCACGTACTTTCAAAGTTTTCAATAAGGCCCGAGGCATCAACTTGACGAATCGCATCACGTCCCTTTTGCGGTAGGGGCAGTTGCAAACCGATGGTGGAGAGGGCTTGCAAATCGAAAAACTCGAGTTGCATTTCGCCATCGTAGAAGTTTCCGTCCTTAATAAAGGCCTGGAGCTGAGCATCTCCAAGATAATAAGGGGCTTTGTTTTTTGGCTTAACAATAACGTCGTGTGACTTAATCTTTAAGAAGTTATTGTCACTTAACGTTTGCTCAATTCGACCTTGGAAAGAATCAAATTCAAAAGGTTTACCCTCAGGTGTCCAACGAATGCTTACGTTGGAAAGTGAAATATCGGAGGTGATGGAACTCGGTCGCAAATCTTCAAAGGTCATCCAGACGGAGGTTTGTCCGTGACCTTTTTGTACGAAGTGATCCAAGTTGAGGCGATTGGCAATTAACCCAAAGTCAACGTCTGGGATGTTGGCGTACACGGTACCGTATAAATTGTGAAGGCGGTTATTTTCGCCAAATAAGCGTTCTTTAAAACTGGCTCGTAAATCCAAATACGTTTTTTGTGTACCGATTAACGTCGATTGAATACCGGCTTTCCACGCTAAGCTGTAGCGGTGCAAAAGCACGTTGGTGTTAGTTAATTGAACGCTTTTAGGAGAAGTTTCTGTACAGTCAAGGTAGCTGAAGTGACCGTTGTTAATTTCAATATGTCGTTGATTTAAAAGGAAATCGAAAACATAAGGGGTGCTCGAGCGACCTTCGAAAGCAAGAGAATCATTCTTGGCGTTTTGTTCAACCGAGGCCGTATCGATCGTAAAGCCACCGATGTTGAAAACATGGGAGGTGAGACGCTCAATTTGAAGGTCGGGATTAATAATGACGATGCGACTTGTGATCGGACGCAACTTAAAGAGAGACTCTAACGAAAACGTGATTTGGACTTTAGGTAACGTCAAAGAGGCTTTCTCACCGTGGCGAGAGAGCGTCATGTTGGTAATCGTCAGGCGCGGAACGATAAAGCGCCAGTCGGCGGAAATGCTATCCACATCAATTTCGGTATTGAGTTGGTTTTCCAAATACGTTTCTAATTGGGGATAGTATTTATCGATATTGGGGATGACCCAAAAGCGAGTAATCGTCAGAACAAGAGCAATAAAAGCATAGACAAACAGTAACCCCCACCCTGCCAAGCGCAAGAGGTTTTTCCAATGGAAAACACGCTTGAACAGCATACGATTTTGGGATTGGGGTGAAGGTACGGATTTATCTGCCAATACAGACTCCTAAAACAGTACAAACTTTACCACACCGAAGGCCGATTTTTGGGACTTTGAGCGTATTTTCAAGACCCAGAAAGCAACAAATTTTTTCACATTGTTTTTTTGCGTTAAACTGCTCAAATGACTTGTATTTGAGACGGCTATGCAATCCCTGACTCTTGAAATGCTTCCCGACGTGTCGCACTTCATTAAACGTGCGCTTATCAGTGCGAATCCTCTTATGAGTGATGAGGAACGTTTAGCGTGGCTTGACGCAAAGGCCGGTGATGTTTTTACGCGCCAAAAGATGCTCGACTTTCTTGCGGGCATTGAAGAGACCGAAGAATTAGAAGCGGCCCTTCGCACCTTAAGACGCGAAGTGCTCATGACGCTCGTAGCGCGTGACGCTTTAAAGCGGGCGGACTATTTTGAAGTGGTTCGCACCATGACGGATTTGGCTGAAGTTGCCATCAATGCCGTTGTGAAAGCTCACGCCCTCAAACTCTCCACGCGCTTTGGTGTCCCCACTTCCGTAGACGGCGTTCCTCAAGATTTATTAGTGGTCGGCATGGGGAAGCTGGGAGGAGAAGAGCTCAATGTCAGCTCCGACATCGATTTAATTTTCGTCTTTGATGAGCAGGGGCACTGCCAGCCTTGCGAGCGTTGTCCACAGCCTCGAAAAGAACTCTCCAATATGGAGTTTTTCGAGCGCTTAAGTAAAAAGGTCATTCCGGCATTGTCAGAAATCTCCGGCGCTGGGTTCGTCTTTCGTGTTGATATGCGTTTGCGTCCCAATGGGGATTCGGGGCCGATTTGTGTCAGTAACGACATGCTTGAAGAATACCTTTATGTTCAGGGGGCGAATGGGAACGCTTTGCGTGGTTAAAGTCACGCGTTGTCAATGAACCGGTCTTGTCTTCAAGTGAAGCATTTGAAGAACAGAAAAAGCACCTCCAAGACATTGTCCGCCCGTTTGTTTTCAGAAAGTACGTGGACTTTAATGCGATTAGTGCACTATCGAACCTTCATAAACTCATTCGTGCTGAAACCGTTCGTCGTGAGGCCGGCAAAGACTTAGGAATCAACATTAAGTTGGGACGTGGCGGTATTCGAGAAA
>USIM01000164.1 GCA_900554675.1 uncultured Sutterella sp. | reverse complement strand
AACAGACTTTGCCATGCAAGAGCAAATTGAGATTTGCGAAGTACCTTCCCCTACTTTTGAAGAAAGCGTTCGCGCTGAAGAAATTGCTCGTCGTATGCGAAAATACGGTTTAACGGATGTGTGTATTGATGAAATTGGCAACGTCATCGGCAAACTCCCGGGCTGTGGCAGTGGCCCCACGATTGCCTTTGGTGCCCACATCGACACTGTTTTCCCCGCAGGCACCGAAATCAAAGTGCGCCAAGAAGGCAACATCTACTACGCGCCTGGCATTGGCGATAACAGCTCCGGCGTCCGTGCCCTTTTACAAACGATTCGCTGCTTTACCCGTACGGGAATTCAACCCAAAGGCGACATCTACTTTGTCGGCACGGTCGGTGAAGAAGGTAATGGCGATACGCGTGGCTCCAAATTCTTTAATGCCCATAACCACGTCGATGCTTTTATTGCAGTTGATAACACCGATGTCGGTCGTATTTTGTACTCTGCCATCGGCTCTCATCGCTGGCGTATCAGTTTTGACGGAAAAGGCGGACACTCCTTTGCCAACTTTGGCACGACTCCGAGTGCCATTCACGCCATGTGCATTGCCGGCGCTAAAGTGGCCAAACTCAAAACCCCTCAAGAGTCTCGCACGACCTTTACGATCGGGATGATTAAGGGGGGCACAAGCGTCAATACCATCGCTCCTCACTGCGAAGTAGACATTGATATGCGAAGCTTGGACAACCAAGACCTCTTGGATATCGAAGCGCGTATTTTGAAGTGTTTTGACGAAGCCGTTGAAGAAGAAAACCGTTACTGGGATGTGGATGAAGACATTAAGTTGTTGAAAATCACGAAGACTCAAATCGGTGATCGTCCTGCAGGACAACTTTCTCACGACTGCCCGCTTTTGCAAGTCGCGCGCTCCGCTCAAAAGGCGCTTGGCATTGAATTAACGAAATACACGTTCTCGTCAACGGACGCGAACTATCCGGTTAGCCAAGGCATTCCCGCTACGTGCTTGTCCGCCGGTGGCCAACAAGTCAACAACCACACGATGAACGAATACTTCGTCAAAGAAGATATTCATCTTGGGCCTCAATTAATTTTCTTAACCGCTTTGGCTTTGTCGGGCATGGATGACTTTGATCCGCTTTTGCCGATTCGTAAATAATATTCTCCCTAAAAAATTAGCCCCGAACGGGGCTAATTTTTTGATTAAAGTTTGGTCAACTTCGCAAGTGAGAGCAACAATTCCTTCGTACCCACATCATCAAACTCGATACGAATTCGAGCATCGTCATTGGCACCCACAAGGTTACGAACCGTCCCTGTACCAAACTTCGGGTGTGACACTCGCATACCGATTGAGAAACCGTTGACTTCTTGCTTGGCTGCCATCTTTCGCACGGCCGGATCCATCTTCGCACGAGCATAAGACGAATGAGAAGAGCCGCCATAAGAGGAACCACCATAGGACGACCCCGAAGAGTTCCCCCAACGATTGGAAGAGCCATAAGAAGAGCGACGTTCATAACCGCCATCCCAACCACTTCGAGAGTACCCGCCCGAAGAGCGAGAAGAACGTGGTTTATCCCAAGCGCTCGATTGATCTTCGTCTTCATCGCGAGCAAAGCCACCGAAGCGATCTTCATAGAGACGATTTAAGTGAGACTCGTCGATTTCGCGCAAGAATTGACTGGGGCCCGAATCCATGTATTGACCACGCAACATGCGACGAAGAGCGAAAGTCATGTGAAGTTGCTTACGAGCGCGGGTAATGGCCACGTACATCAAGCGCCGTTCTTCGGACAATGCCAATTCATCGTTACTGCTATTGGCATGCGGGAAAAGCCCGTCTTCGACACCGGTGATAAACACCACGTCAAATTCAAGGCCCTTGGCGGCATGCACCGTCATCAGTTGAACAGCATCCTCTCCGCTTTGGGCTTGATTATCCCCCGCTTCAAGCGCAGCGTGAGACAAAAAGCCTGCCAAAGAACTCATTTCGTCTTCTTCGGCATCCACTTCAATTTGGTCGGCACGGGCATCCACCGCAATACCTTCTTCAACCAAGTAAGCCTTCGCTGCACTTTGCAATTCGTCCAAGTTATCCAATCGATCTTGGCCTTCTTTGTCCTTTTTGTAGTGCGCGACGATGCCGGAGCGATCATTGACCGCTTCAATCAATTCAGGCAAAGGCAAGCAGGAATACTCAAAGCGCATGGAGTCAATTAAGTCCGTGAAGGTGCGCAACTTTGTACCGGCAGAGCCTTCGACTTGTTGAGCCGCTTCATAAAGACTAATTTGACGCTCGCCCGCTAACATTTGTAGCGTTTCAATGCTCTTTGCTCCAATGCCTCGGATCGGAAAATTCACCACACGCAAGAAAGCCGTATCGTCTTTCGGATTTTCAATCAAACGCAAATAAGCCAATGCGTTTTTAATTTCAGCGCGATCAAAGAATCGCAAACCACCGTAGACCTTGTAAGGGATACCGGCCGCGACCAACGCTTGTTCTAACACGCGACTTTGCGCATTGGAGCGATACAAGATCGCAATTTCATCGCGCTTGGTACCGTTCATGATGGCTTCACGAATGGTGCTCAAACAATAATCAGCCTCTAAGCGATCATCATCGGCTCGATAGACCTTAATCTTTTCACCGTCACCGGCATCGGTCCACAAGTCCTTGCCCAAACGATCTTCGTTATGAGCAATCAACTCGTTGGCAGCATTTAAGATGTGGCCAAAAGAGCGATAGTTTTGTTCGAGTTTGACGACTTCATCGATTTGGAATTCGTTTTTGAAGTCCGTCATATTGCCCACGTGGGCACCGCGGAAAGCGTAAATGGATTGGTCATCATCACCCACAGCAAAAATGCAGTTCCCGTGGTATTCACGACGGCCCAACGGATCAAAGCCCCCTAAGAGCTTTAACCACTTGTATTGCAAACGGTTCGTAT
>USIM01000163.1 GCA_900554675.1 uncultured Sutterella sp. | reverse complement strand
AGACAGTTACGGTCGATTTTTCGAGAAAAAACTATCTTATTGTTCGTTAGCCTTCTTTTGATCCCCCGCTAATACCACGGTCAAACCGTCACGTTTGACCATCTTGCGGAAAGCCTTATTAACATCATCCAACGTCAACTTCATGACCTTTTCGTCATTGCGCTTGGCCTCCGTCCAGTCTTGGCCTTCTTGCATCAAGCCCACCCAATGGGAAGCCACTAATGCATCTTGACTGCGATTGACGTTTCGATAGTCAATGTAACCCTTCTTGGCTTCATCCAACTCTTCTTGCGTGAAACCGTCCTTAATCACTCGGTCGATTTCTTCATAAAGAGCCAATTCAGCTTTGCGAAGATTTTGAGGTGCCAAGATGGCTTGCATACCCCAATAAGCCTCATTACCAAAAGGCGGCAACATCACCGTACTGCCGGCCCCGTAACTTAAACCGTCTTTTTGACGCAAACGCATCATCAAGCGGTTGGATAACCCGGTGCTACCGCCAAAGATCCAGTTGGCGACATGCATGGCAATCGCATCTTCATCATCTTTGTGACCGGCAAAAGCAAAACGCGCCACAATCGTTGCATTTTCCTTATCGGGCGTATCAATGATGATGCGAGTCGGTGCAATATCCGCGTGTTCACGAACAACACGTTCATAGGCGACCTTACTCGTCTTTGCCTTTAAAAGCGTTTCCAATTGAGCACGCACGGCCTCGGCATCAAAGTCACCGACAATCGCGATTTCGCCACGATTGATACCAAAGGACGTCTCGTAGTAGCGCTTCACTTCTTCTAAGGACGTTGCATCAATCGCATCCTTTAAAGCCTTACTCGTTAAACGATAGCGAGCATCGGTCTTGGGGTAATGATTGAAGTGTTCCGTAATGGCGTCACTTGCCAAGACGCGCGGATCGTCCAAACGGGATTGAATGTGGTTGGCATACTCTGCCTTTAATTCATTGAAGTCCTTTGTGGGCATGGAAGCTTCGCTCCACATTTCCACCATCAAGGCTAAAGAGTCGGCCAAGTGTTCACGGGTCGTTGTGTATTGACCCACGTCACCGTCAATTTGCAATTGCGTGAAAGCGTCATTGATTTGAGCACGACTCTTTTCTTTCGTACCACGCTCAAACATGGCGTTCATGAGGCTTGCCACCGCACGTTGACCAGCACGGCTTTCATAGTTACCGTAGCGGAAATTCATGCGAACGACCACCGTCTCACCACGCGTTTGCTTGGGCAACAAGGCGACATTCACGTCACCGATCGTGAAGCGTTGCGTACGAGCATTGAGGTTATCGGGCGTTGCATCAAAGACTTCTGCCTTTTGGCCTTCGCTCTTAAATTCGTACTTCGACAACACTTCATCCAAGGTCGGTGCCGGCGTCATTTGAGCGCGTTGCGGTTGATCGTCAGGCAAGAACACACCCACCACACGATTGTCACGCACAAAGTATTTGTTCCAAGCTTGCGTCACCGCATCAGGCGTCATCTTTTCCCATGCATCACGATGCACGAAGAACAAACGCCAATCCCCCAAAGCAATGTAGTCAGAGATATCCACACCAAAGACTTCCGGATCGGCAAACATGCGCTCATAAAGCGTCTTTTCTTCACGTGCCATCAATGCCAATTCTTGTTCTTTCAAGGCTTCGGTCTTGAAGGTGTTTTCCACCGTTTCGATCAAAATCTTTTCGGCTTTTTCATGGTCGCCGTCCTTGGCTAACACGGCACCGAACATGGCAAAGCCCGGAGCGTAACCCGGCATGGGCCATGCAAAGACTTGCGTGGCAATGCCCGTTTCAACCAAGGCTTTATGTAAGCGACCGCGAGGCGTATCACCCAAAACATCGGCGCCTAAATTGATGAATTGAGCATCCGGGTGCAAAGCGGAAGGAATGCGGTAACCGACACTCACCATCTTCATTTCGCCGGAGCGACGAATTTCAAAGTGACGAGCACCGTCAGCCACCGGCTCTTCCGTCCAAAGTTTCGGCAATTCTCGCGTAGGCTTCGGAATCGAACCAAAGATCTTTTCAATCTTCTCGAGCGTTTCTTTCTCATCAAACTTACCCGAAACCATCAAGACGGCATTATCGGGTTGGTAGTAGCGACGATAGAACGCTTGCAAGTTTTCAATTTTGACGTGCTCAATGTCGCTGCGAGCACCGATCGTGCTGTTGCCGTAGTTATGCCAATCAAATAAGACCGATTGCATGCGCTTCATCATGACGTTGATGGGATTGTTTTCCCCCATCTCAAACTCATTGCGAACAACGGTCATTTCCGTATCGAGGTCTTTTTGAGCGATAAAGGAATTGACCATCGCATCGGCACTCCAGCCGAGCGCCCAATCGAGGTTATCTTCCGTGGCCGTGAAAGACACAAAATAGTTCGTACGGTCAAGCCACGTGGAGCCATTCATACGGAAGCCGCGCTTCGTAAATTCTTTCGTAGGTGTCGGATAGTTGGTCGAACCCTTAAACATCAAATGTTCGAGCAAGTGAGCCATCCCTGTTTCACCGTAACCTTCGTGACGGGAACCGACCAAATAGGTCATGTTGACCGTAATCGTGGGTTTGCTGGCTTCAGGGAATAACAACACTCTGAGACCGTTTTCTAATTGATACTCCGTCACACCTTCGACGGTATGAAGTTTTGTTGCTTGAGCCACTTGCTGAGCTGTTTGCGTCATAGTTGTACTGGAATCCTTTTGCATAATATAAGTCGTACCGGCAATGCATGCGACTGCCACGCCACCGACAATTAGCCATTTCAAGGGTTTCACGATAATGATCCTCTAGAAAAATGCAATGATTTTTTAAGTTGTTTGTAGAGTTTAGAGGAGTTTGTCTTAGTTTTAAAAGCAAAATGTATCCAAGTATTAGCCCCAAATGCGTTAAAGTAAAACTTTCGTTATAGTTCGACTCATTGACATATTTTTGCTTTAAGCAC
>USIM01000162.1 GCA_900554675.1 uncultured Sutterella sp. | reverse complement strand
GCAGAGGTAATTATTCATTCCCAAACGCTCGCAAACGTCACGTGCGATGTCTGAGAAACCGCCCGAAATGATGTAAGTTTTTACGCCGTTTTCCTTTAGGAAATTCATCAAACGTAAAGCTCCAGGCATCAGTGTGGCGTGAGAAACTGTCGTGTTGATGACATCACGTGTGCCACCCTTTAAGAGGTGTGAGCGTTGACGAAGGAAGTCCGCAAATTCAAAGTGACCTTGCATGGCCAGTTCGGTCATTTGAGAGACCTTTTCGCCCACACCAATTTGCATCGCAATGTCATCAATGCATTCAAGGTCAATGAGGGTGCTGTCCATATCAAAAGCAGCAACATGAATTTCTTTAATGGAGAGTCCTGATTTGACGAGATTAGCGTCAAGTTGGGCTTTTTGTGCACGTTCTTGAATCTCAATGGCATCCTCAAAAGACAATTGACAAACTCTTAACGCGTTGTCTTTTTCCCAAACCGTTACACCTTGAATTTGAGATCGGAAAAGATGAGCGTTTTGCCCATGAATAACGAGATCAAACATGAATAACATCCTTTATTAAATGCTTTTTGTGAGTGTCTTCTCGAGCGCCTTCTAAAACGTAGGTACACCCACAATAGTGAGCTCGAATCAAATACTGAGAATACTTTCCGTATTGTAGGCTCAGACGCTCAAGAGCATAAGAGGAATTTGTTTGCTCCCCGCAAAGCGCTTCTTTAAGAACACGAGCCTTTAGGGGTTTTTCATCGGAATGCTTTTGGTCCAAAAGTCCCAAAAGCGTCATGACTGTCATTGCAAAGTCATCGTGTGCGGCAGGAACTTGATGTTCTTTTGGGGCGGCACTAAAACGATTGCCACCGATAGCTAACACAGCACGAATTTCGCACGGCATTAGCCCGCCATGATTGCCGCAACCAATATCAATGTCACCTCCATCAATCGAGTAGCCACTTTGCGGGTCGTTATGAAGAACGATGCGTAAGTCAGGGCCTCTGCGATGGTCACTAGAAAGTAAGTGCTCAGAGAACGTTCCGGCGACACTGCCTTCGGTACTAGGAGGGCATTGAGTTGAGGGTTGAGAGAAAATCATGCCAACTTCTGGCGTTTGCATTAATACGTCTCGAATTTGATCAATTTTGTCTTGAATTTCAGGATTAATCCATAACCCGATGGCGTAGCTACCAACCGCGACAATATCCGCGTCTTGAGGGTTTGCGCCCTTACGGATATCGGTACCGGTGAGAACAGAAAAGCCTGCCTTTTTCAAAACAGAAGTCGCATCGAAATGTTCTGCGATTTCGGAGTGACCATGGTCAGACATGGTGACGAGTTGAACACCGGCATCTTTGCCTTCGCTTTCCCACCAATGAAGAATCTTTTCAAAGGCTTGATCGGCATTTTGGCGGGCTTGTCGAGTCTTGTCATGCCAGATGCCAAATTCATGACTGGAGTGATCGGGTTCGCCAAACCACAAGACGGTTACGTCTCCCAGACCTCTTGGAATTTCATAGTTAAAGAAAATGTCGCAAAGCAGTTCATTGCCCTTAAAGTCAGGAAATGCCAAGGGGATACCCGATCCCCAACGTGACTGCAGACATTCACGCTCTTTTAGAGGTAAGGCCGAGTCAATATCGTGCACGCAACAATTCAAATGACCCTCGTAGCGGTCAGCATGAATGTGCTGTAAACGGGTGCTACCGGAAGAGTTTGCACACAGTACGCGAAGCGTTTTCTTTTGTTGACCTAAGCGGTCACCCAAAGAGGGAATCTCAATAACACCATAACCGGTATTTTTGCCTTCGTGTTCGGAAATGGATTGAACCGACCAACCGGTAAAAATGCTTTGATGTGCGGGCATTAATTTGTCATAAAAACAGTTTGCGATAATGCCGTGATCACAAGGTCGGAAACCAGAGAAAATTGTGGGGTGGTTTACATAGGTTTCGGTCGGGAAGTTAGCACAGTATTGAGACCAACGGTGAGAGTGCTCAATAAATCGGTGCAAGGCCGGCATGTCTTCTTTGACACAATCGGGGCGAAGACCGTCAAAACCCACGATAAGAAATCGAGTTTGTTGCTTCATTGTTTATTTTCCTTATTTGCCTTGAGGTTCTAATTTTTGTTGGACAAAGTCGCCAAGAATGGACATGGAGAGTGTCGCCATAACGATGACGGTGCCCGGGATAACAGCTATCCACCAAGCGGTTGTGAGGTAGTCACGACCAAACCCGAGCATGGTGCCAAGAGAGCTCATCGGAGGTTGGACACCAACACCTAAAAAGGAGAGCGAGGTTTCCAAAAGAATCATTCCGGGGAAGTTGAGCGTCATGTTGACGACCAAAGCTGAAGCAATATTGGGAAGAATGTGTCGGATGGCAATTTGCCACGTGGGAATCCCAAGACTTTCAAGCGCTCCGGCATAGCCTTCGGTGTAGGCTGATCGTGCAAGATTTCGAGTTAATCGAGCGTAACGATCCCAACCATAGACCGCCATAATGACAATGATCACGGTGACGTTTGTGCCTAAAAAAGCAAGAATGGTTAAGGCAAGAATGATAAAGGGCAAAGAGGCCGTAAAGTCGATACTGGCGTTAATCGTATCGTCAATGATGCCGCCAAATCGAGCCGCAAGAAAACCCAATGCCGTACCTAAAATAGCCCCCAATAACGTCCCTGCAATTGCCAATAAAAATGACAAACGGATCGAGTAGAGCAAACGGGAGAAAACGTCGCGTCCAAGCTCATCAGTACCCAAAATATGCGCGAAATTTTCAAAGGGTTTATTAAGTCGCGCCATCAAATCCATTTGCTCCAAATCGTAGGGCGCAAGCCACGGAGCAAAAAGCCCGCTCAGGAAAAAGGTTAGAAGAACGACGATGCTGATAAGCACCAAGGGCTGAAGACGCATTTGAGTCAGTTTTAACATGGTGAAATATCCTTAATGATCCGTGCGTCGTAAAC
>USIM01000161.1 GCA_900554675.1 uncultured Sutterella sp. | reverse complement strand
CACGCTGGACGAGTACCGCCAGTATATCGAGAAGGACCCCGCGCTGGAGCGCCGTTTCCAGCCCGTCAAAGTCGAGGAGCCGTCGCTGCTGGACACCATCGAGGTCATCAAGGGCATCCGCGTCTACTATGAAAAGCACCACTGCGTCCGTGTGTCCGACCCCATCGTGACGAGCATCGTCAAGCTGTCGGAACGCTACATCACGGATCGTTTCTTACCCGATAAGGCGATTGACTTAATTGATGAAGCCGCCGCACGCGTGAAGATGGAAATCGATTCTAAGCCTGAAGCGCTTGATAAATTGGATCGTCGTATCATTCAATTAAAGATTGAACGCGAAGCGATGAAAAAGGAAACCGATGAAGCCAGTAAAAAGCGCTTGGCCGCGATTGAGGCTGAAATCGAAACGCTGACCAAAGAATACGGTGACTTGGAAGAAGTTTGGAAAACCGAAAAGGTTGAAGCCTTGGGGGCTAAGACCGTTCGTGACGAAATCGATAAGACCAAGCATCAAATGGAAGAGTTGCGCCGTCAAGGGCAATTTGAAAAGTTGGCCGAACTTCAATACGGTGTGTTGCCGAAGTTAGAAGAAAAACTTCGTAAGGCAGAAGCCGCTAAGAAGGACGAACAAGCCAAGCCTAAACTGTTGCGCACGAGCGTGGGTGCCGAAGAAATCGCTGAAGTGGTTTCTCGTGCAACGGGTATTCCTGTCTCCAAGATGATGGAAGGGGAACGCCAAAAGCTTCTGCACATGGGTGAAGCCCTTGAAGATCGTGTTGTCGGTCAGGGTGAAGCGGTCAAAGCCGTTGTGGATACGATTTTGCGTTCTCGTGCCGGCTTGTCCGATCCTAACCGTCCGTATGGTTCCTTCCTATTCTTAGGCCCCACAGGGGTCGGTAAGACGGAATTAACGAAGGCGTTGGCGCAGTTCCTCTTTGATACGGAAGAAGCCATGATTCGTATCGACATGAGTGAATTTATGGAAAAACACTCTGTTGCTCGTTTGATTGGTGCGCCTCCGGGATACGTGGGCTATGAAGAAGGTGGCTACTTAACCGAAGCCGTTCGTCGTAAGCCCTACAGCGTGATCTTGTTGGACGAAGTTGAGAAGGCTCATCCTGACGTTTTCAATGTCCTTTTGCAAGTGTTGGACGATGGTCGTATGACCGACGGTCAAGGCCGTACGGTGGACTTCAAAAATACCGTCATCATTATGACGAGTAATTTGGGTTCACATGAAATCCAATCGCTTGCCGGTCAAGGTAAGGAAACGATTAAGTCGGCAGTGATGCAAGAAGTGAAGGATCACTTCCGTCCGGAATTCATCAACCGTATTGATGAAATTGTGGTCTTTAACGCTTTGGGTCAAGAGGCGATTAAGAATATTGCCAAGATCCAATTAAAGCGCTTGGCTTCTCGCCTTGAACAACAAGACATTACGATGGATGTGACTGACGCGGCATTGGCAGAAATCGCCACGGTGGGCTTTGATCCGCTCTATGGCGCTCGTCCTTTGAAGCGTGCGATCCAAGACCATGTTGAAAACGCATTGTCTCGTAAATTGTTGGCCGGCGAAATTAAGCCCAAGAACCACGTTTGCGTTGATTGCGAAAATCAAGAACTGGTGTTCCGTGTTAGTGATAACGCTTAAAAGCTAGTCAATCCCCCTTAGTCAAGGCCATAAAACTTCGGTTTTATGGCCTTTTTGCTGAGAATGTCTTATTTACATTTGTTTTGAATTGGGGTTTAATAATTACAAAGTTGGTAGAGGCGCGAAACGAATGAGTAGTCGTCGGAGGGGGTACCCAAAGAACACGATGAAAGGTCAATTCGCCGAAACGGACTTCTGACAAGAAGGACGGTTGGGCATGGAGAGAACATCTTCATGACTCCTTTCCCAGATAGGGAAAGAGGTGCTATCGATGGTACTCTGTAGGTCTATTCTCATCTATTTGTCATAGAGAACATTTCTGGAGTTGCATCGATGGGTGCAACTTTTTTTTACTTTAGTTTTTTTTACCAGAAGGTTCTTTATGACAGCATCTAATAACAATAATTCTGTCGCCCATCTCCAAAGTGAACAAACGGAGATGCGTCGTGAAGTGACGTTGTTTGGCGGCATTTCTGTCTTGGCCGGTATCATGATCGGTTCCGGCATTTTCTATATCGGCGGTATCGTTCTTGAACGCGCCGGTATGAGTTTGGGTTTGGCTCTCTTGGTCTGGATCATCGGCGGCTTGGTGACGTTGATGAGCGGTATCTGTTTTGCTGAGCTCGGCGCCATGATTCCGAAGGCCGGTGGCTACTATGTCTATCTTCGTGAAGCATACGGTGAACGCGTCGCCTTTATGTGTGGCTTCGGTAACTTCATGCTCTCGTCTCCGGGTTCTGTGGCCGCTTTGGCCGTGGCTTTTGCTGCCGCTTTGAGCAGTCTCTGGCAAATTGATCCCATGATGCAAAAGGTGATTGCTGTTACATCGGTCATTCTTTTGACGCTCTTTAATCTGCGTGGGATTAAGTTGGGGAGCACCTTGCAAAACATCTTCATGGTCTTGAAGCTTTTCCCGATCTTGATTTTGCTCTTCTGCGGTCTTTTCATGGGTGAATACAACCCTGACCTTTTGGCAATGCCTGCTGAAATGCCGTCGATCTCTACGCTCTTGTCCATGATCGGTTTTGCAGTGATCGCCACTTTGTGGGCCTACGAAGGTTGGACCAACCTCAACACGATTGCCGAAGAAATCAAGAACCCGAAGCGCAACATCCCGTTGTCTTTGATCCTTGCTATCACGGGCGTGGCTTTACTCTATGTTCTCTTTAACTACTCCATCTTCCGCGTTGTGCCGCCGGAAATGATCGTGAGCATGGTTGAAAGCCACAACTACTACATCGGTACGGAAGCTGCCAAGGAATTGTTTGGTGGTGCCGGTATGTACATTGTGGGTGCTGCCATGATTTTGGCCATCTTCAACTCCTTGAACGGTTGC
>USIM01000160.1 GCA_900554675.1 uncultured Sutterella sp. | reverse complement strand
AATTTGTTGCTTTAGCTGCTGCTGTTGCCGCCTTTGCTACGCCTGCCATGGCTTTAGAGGGCTCTGTGGGTGTTGGTGTTCACGCCTTTGATTTTGGCTACCGTGGTATGGATATCGAAACGTATCCCGTGCCCGCCGTATCCGTCGAAACCGATCACCTCTACTGGATCGGTTTTTCTGCCGGTGCTTACCTTTTAAAGACGGACAACCATCGTGTGCGTTTGGGTGTGTCTTACATGCCGACCGAATTTGATGCCGGTGACAGTGACAATCGTCAAATGAAGATGTTGGATGACCGTGACGCCAGCGTCTTTGCCAACATCGCCTACGCTTGGCACACCGATTTCGGTATTTTGAACGTTGACTTTGGTGGCGATATTTCCGGTAAGAGCGACGGTTTGAAGGCCGATGTGAGCTACTTAAAGCGTTTCGGTTTCGGCCGTTTGGGCATTACGCCGCAAGTGGGTTTTGTGTGGACCAATGACAAGTTTAACGACTACTACTATGGCGTCTCTAAGAAGGAATCTGCCAAGAGTGGCATTGCTGCCTACAATGCCGATGGTGGTGTCTCTCCCTACGCCCGTGTTGTTGCAGACTACTTTGTCACCAACAACATTATGGGGGATTTCTAAAAAATCCTAAAAAAGCTCGTTGCGAGCCAGTTTTTTTTCATTGGAGGGATATTGAGGAATGTGGTGTAATTGAATTACTACAAACAACCCACCCCAAACCTCAATATGTCGCTATTTTATCGTAAATCTCACACACAGCCGAGTCTTTTTTCAACTCAAAGAGTAAAAGGCTTCATCGACAGACTCCAAAACAAGAAAAATACCGATGAGTACCTTCGTCTTCACGAAATTATCAATTTTGAAGCTTACCGATTAGAAATCGAAACATGCGTTACAAAATGCACTAAAACTAAGCAACGGCAAGCCAAAGGACGACCGAGTTTTGACCCTGTGTTCATCTTTAAAGCTTTATGGTTGATGCATCGTATAGGAATGAGCAAACGTCAATTTCATGATGCCATGCTCACTGATGCCGTTATCCAGTCGGCGCTTGACATTGAGTACCCTGATGAGGTTCCTTCATATCAATCGCTTTGGCTCTACGACAACTATTTTGCGAAAACACAGTTACTTAAAACCCTATTGGATAAACAGATTCAACAACTCGATGATCAGGGCCTTCTTCCAGAAAGATCAGATCGAGTGATTGATTCGACCTTTTATGAAGTTCCTCGCCAACATAACAAGTCAGAGGAAAATCGGCTGATTAAAGTCGGTCAAGGTCAAGAGCTTTGGAAAGAAAACCCCAACAAAAGGCGTCATAAAGATATTGATGCTCGTTGGACCAAGAAACGTGGCATAAATTTTTTTGGCTATAAAGGACACATCAGTATCGATTCGGAAAATAAATTCGTTGTCGGTTGTGTAGTCACATCAGCAAGTGTTCATGATTCGCAAGTTATCACCCCATTAATTTCACAACGAGACCGAGGTCGTCGACTCTATGCTGATGCTGGTTATATTGGCAAAGCTCAAGAGGACGCGATCATTGACAGTTGTATGATTCCGATGATTTGTGAAAAAGCCTTTCGCAATAGTCCTTTGACTGAGCAACAAAAGGCTAATAATCGAGAAAAATCAAAAACACGAAGTCGAGTTGAGCACGCTTTTGGCTTCATCGAAGGGTGTATGGGTAAAACAAAATTACATTGCGTAGGAATAGTGCGAGCTACCCACGAAATACTCTTCGATATGTTGGTTTATAACGGAGCGCGATTACGACAGATAATACGAAAAACTCAAGCCACCTAACCAAAAAAGTAGACCTCTCTGAACACATTATGAATGGGTAGGGAGAGTTGCGCCTTGTTGATGGATTTTCTCACGAAAAATCCGCCGTTTTTGATACACGAAGCCTTGAACGACGGATTGGGACTTAGGTGGTCGAGGAAGGCAGTACCGTTAGACGATAAAATCAACAGAATTACGAATTTTTAGAAATCCCCTAATGTTTCTGCGTTTGGCCGTAATCGGCAGGAAGGTAACGTTTGCGTGTTTTCAAAACCACCCACCAGCTGACGCTGACCATTACCCCACAAAAGAGCAACACTAAATCATACTTCCATGCGCTCCCCATCACAATAGGCACCCAGAAGGCTGCACAGAACGCAAAAGCAGAGGTTTGGAAAAATTGTTGAATACTTGCTGCCATACCCCGATTTTTTGGGAAATAGTCCAAGTTATAGACCGTTAAAATCGGTCGTTCAATGGACATGGCAATGCTATAGACGATGGGCGCAACGAGGCACCACGGATAGGGAACTTCGTAGAAATAGTTAAGAGCAACACCGACGATCCCCGCGATAAACATTGTGATAATTTGCGAGAGCATGGTTCGTTCGTCACCTAAGCGGCGCGTCAGCCACGTGCAAGCCAAGGACCCCAAAACCGAGAATCCGATCAAAGGAATCATGAGGTAACCGAAATCCGTTACTCCCATTTTCATAATGTTTTCAACGTAATCGGGAGCGCCGGCAGAAAAAAGAATGCTCCCCATGAAGATAAAGCCGTTACAAAAGACGCCTGCCGTAAAGGCGGTGTTTTTCATCGCACCGGCATAACTCTTCACCAAAGGCTTAAAGCGGAAAGCTTGGCGTTGGTCTTCAGGGTGTGTTTCTTTTAAGAAAAATAGGCTCATCAGAGCAATACTCAAAGCCAATGCTGCCAAAAACCAAAATACAAACCGCCAGCCGGCCAACACCACAATCCATCCACCGATAATGGGTGCAAAAACCGGGGCTAGCGCAAAAATAATGGCTATGAGGCTCGTTAACTCTTGAGCTCGAATATCATCGTAGAGGTCTCGCGTGATGGCCATTGCTAGAACAGCACCACCCGAAGCAAAAAGGCCCATTAAAATGCGGGCGATCACAAATGTGGTGTAGTTGGGACTTAAGGCGGCCAAAATACTGGCTAGAGCGTA
>USIM01000159.1 GCA_900554675.1 uncultured Sutterella sp. | reverse complement strand
GGCGAACGATCATCGGCCGTGGCTTGTAAGAAAGCCGAGAAATCCCCTTGGGCCAAAAGCATAGAACGTGTAAAGCGTTTGAAGTCCATGCCGGTGACTTCTTCAATCTTATTTAAAACGCCTTTACTCTTCGTTTGAAGAATCTCATCGGTATCATCCTTGCAAATTTCGTGCTTGGGAGACTGCAGAGTCCCATCGGGTTTATTGCGGGCACGGTGCTGCTCCCAGCGACAGCGATATCGGTCTTTTTCTGTCTCAAAACGCACTTCTGAAAAGCACTCGCCCGTTAGTCGAGACATGATGTCGTTGGCGCCGCTCGTGACTTTATTAAGACGAGGTGTACTTCCGTAAAGCCCCAAACAAATGGCATCTAAAATCGTTGACTTCCCTGCGCCCGTGGGGCCTGTAATTGCAAACAAACCATCGTAATCCGGCGTAGTGAAATCAATAAACCACTCACCCGTTAAAGAATTTAAATTTTTAAATCGAACCGATAAGATCTTCATATTTTCCCCAATTTTTCCTATTCAACCGTATTGACTTCGTCCAAAATGGTTTGATATTTCTCTCGAAGGTTTTCCCATTGATCTTCGGCAACATTGTTTTCTTTCAAACAAAGATCAAAGACTTCCTGTGGCGTTAATTGCTCTAACTCTTTCTGTGTCTTACTGTGACTCAGCGCCTCTTGAATCACTTGTTTGTTTTTAATTCGAAGGACTTCCAAAGCCGAGCCTTGCACTAACTCAAGCACTTGATTTCGCAAGTCTCCCATCACCACACCACTGTCATAGATCACTTCTAACCAAGCTGAACTTTCTCTCTCTTTTAACGCTTGGATTTGTTGGTCAATCGTCTCCCAGTCGCCTTTAATTTGGATAAGCTCTTGGAACATTGGGACACCAACGGATTCGCTCGTTATTTCACCCTTTTCATTGATATCCAAAAGCACGACACGTTTGAGATTGTCTGCTTCAGCAAAACTCATCGGCAAAGGCGCGCCACTATATTGAATCTTTTCACTGCCACCCACTTTTTGTGGCATATGAATGTGACCCAAAGCGACATAACTGGCTTGAGGTGAAAAGATATCGCTTGGGACTTGCCCCAAAGACCCGACATAAACCGGATCGGGCTCACCCATTAATCGCTCTTTGGTAATGGAACCGCTCACATACAAGTGCCCCATTTCAATAATGGGAACATTCGTTGTTGTACGCTTTGCAAGAGCAACATCACTGACTGCCTTGTAATGCTCACGGATGGCTTTTAAAGTGCGCTTTTCTCGCTCTTGAACATCTTCACCTTGCTTGGCACGACGTAAGTCTTTTTCTCGCAAATAGGGAACGGCACAAACGATAAGTTGTTGCCTGCCATCCGCATCACAGACTTCAAACACTTCATCTGCCGGGTTCTCAGTCATTGCACCAATTACGTCGACTTTCAACGACTTTAAAATCGTTTTAGGCGCCTCAATAAAACTTGCCGAATCGTGATTGCCTGCTGTGATAAAAACGCGTTGACAGCTCGTTTGAGAACCAACAGAACTTAAAAATTCATAGTAGAGCTCTTGCGCTTGATTGCTGGGCGTTGTCGTGTCAAAAATGTCGCCCGAAACCAACAAAACATCTACACCTTTTTCATTCATCAGGTTCTTTAACCATGACAAAAAGGCGTTAAATTCCTCTGTTCGTTTACGACCAAAAAGGTTGTGTCCTAAATGCCAATCGGAGGTATGCAAAAGTCTCATTCTCTACTCTTTTTAATCTACAAATAGGTGTAAAAGTTGCGCATCTTTGGGTTGTTCCATGCGTTTCATCAATGATTCCCAAACTAGTCTCATTTGCCCTTCATTCACCTCATTCGTCACCCCGCAGAGCTGACCGGCATCACTGATGCAATTAACCAATGTCATTCCGTTTTCTTCGAAACAGGTCATTATTTCTTCTTCGGACAGGGTTTCAAGAGGAATGCGGACATAGAAAGCACTCACCACTTCGTCTAAGTTCAACCACTTGCTATTGCAGTCTTCAAATTCGGGAGGTTCCGATCGACCTTTAATGACGTCTACCAAATCGGCAATCACGGCACTCGCGGTCGGCTCGCTTCCTGCGCCCGGCCCCACCAATTTAACGGTATTAACAGCATCGGCTTTAACGACAACCGCATTCATCACATTGTTAACTTTGGACAAAAACCCATTTTCTGGCACCAAGGTCGGATGAACACGAACGTCAATGCCATTCTCTTGTTGTCTTGTAATGCCCAACAATTTCACTTGATAACCCAGTCGCTTCGCACACTCAATATCTTCCAATTTCAGTGTTGAAATCCCACTGATATGACGCTCATCAAAATGCACTTCCGTTCCAAAAGCCAAGGCACTCAAAATAGCGATCTTGTGCCCCGCATCAATGCCTTCAATATCAAAGGTCGGATCGGCTTCGGCATAGCCTAAAGCTTGTGCCTGCTCTAGCGCCATTTGAAAAGAGCATCCCTTTTCTTGCATTTGCGTGAGAATGTAATTAGAGGTTCCATTGATAATGCCCGCGATCCATTCAATACGATTGGCAGATAACCCCTCACGCAGGGTCTTAATGATAGGAATGCCACCGGCAACAGAAGCCTCAAAAGCGACAGTTCGATGACACGCTTTTGCCACCTTAAAAATCTCATTTCCATGAGTGGCTAATAGAGCTTTATTGGCCGTAATGACATCTTTTCCATTGCGAAGTGCAGCAAGAATCAAGCTCTTCGCAGGTTCAATTCCACCCATTATTTCGATGACAATATTGATGTCTGGATCGTTAGCAATTTCTTCCCAATTCTGAGTTAGTTGAACTTTCTCATCGACAGTCAGGCGGGCTTTTTCAATATTTCGACAAACGACAGTCTTAATTCTCGTGGAATGCCCACACCGCTTGGTAATTAAATCAGCATTGCGTTTTAAAACGTTATAGACACCACTTCCAACAGTGCCTACACCTGCCATCCCGATAACGATCTCATCTGTCATGATTACCTCTGCTTGATTGAGAATTACAACAGAGT
>USIM01000158.1 GCA_900554675.1 uncultured Sutterella sp. | reverse complement strand
TATCAAACCGCTCAAAACGTCTACGTTGCTGCGTAAAAAAAAAGGATTAATCCCATGTTGTTAAACGAACTGCCTGTTGGCTCCAAAGCGAAAATTGAAGCCTTTCACCAATGCTCTCCCGAGTACCGACGTCGCTTGATGATGTTAGGTGCTACCCCGGGTGCACAGTTGGAAGTTGTTCGCATTGCCCCCTTAGGCGACCCGATTGAAATTCGCGTGCGTGGCGGTTTGATTTCCGTTCGCAAAGACGAAATTGAAATACTTGAACTCTCCCCGATTTCCTAATTTTCTCCCGTACCATCATGAAACACATTATTAGCCTTATTGGCAATCCCAATTGTGGGAAAACGACTCTCTTTAATGCCTTAACCGGTTCCAATCAACGAGTGGGCAATTGGGCTGGCGTCACCGTTGATAAAAAAACGGGCGCCTTCTCTTACCGTGGAATCGACTTTGATGTCGTTGACCTTCCGGGTATCTATTCTCTGACGCCGAGCTCTGTTGCCGGCGAAGATGAAATCGTCGCTCGCGACTATTTGGTATCAGGTGAGAGCGAACTCATCATAAACATCGTTGATGCTGCCAACTTAGAACGAAACCTTTATCTCACCACGCAATTGCTCGAATTAAAGATTCCGATGGTTGTTGTGGTCAATATGCTTGACGTTGCTCACCAACACCACATCAGCGTGGATCTTGAGGCATTAGAAGCTCAATTGGGCGTGCCTGTGATCGGTCTTGTTGCCTCTCGCCAAAAGGGTTTGCAAGAACTTAAGAATCGATTGATTGATTTCTTAGCGGCTCCTGTCGCTCCGAGTTCTAACGTTCACTTTGAAGAAAAAATTCAAAAAGCCATTGATTCCGTTACCGCTATCATTACGAAAAAAAATCCCAATGGTGCTTGGTTTGCCACACAATTTTTAGAGCAAGCCCCTGGACTCACGGAACGTTTTGATGCCGATACAATCGCTCGCATTGACTCCATTGTCAATGCAACCAATCAAGCCTTTGATGGCAATCTTGATATCGAAATTGCAAACGCCCGATACGGTTTCATTTCTGAAGTCATGGCTCACGCCGTTACGCGTCAAAATGAAATGCTTGCGACCTTAACTGACCGCATCGATAGCATCGTGCTTCACCGTTGGTTGGGTCTTCCCATCTTTTTGTTGATCATGTACGTGATGTTCCTCTTCACGCAAAATCTCGGTGCAGTCTTTATCGACTTCTTCGATATCTTGGTGGGAGGCATTTTGGTTGACGGGTTGGGTCAGTGGCTCACTCAAATGGGCTCACCTGAGTGGTTAACGGTCTTTATCGCTAACGGTATCGGTGGCGGTATGCAAACGATTTCCACTTTTATCCCTGTCATCTTCTTCATGTTCTTCTTTTTGGCTATTTTGGAAGAATCGGGTTACATGGCTCGTGCCGCCTTTGTGATGGACCGTTTGATGCGTTACTTGGGTTTGCCCGGTAAAGCCTTTGTTCCGTTGATTGTCGGCTTTGGCTGTAACGTTCCAGCCATCATGGCAACGCGCACGATGGATCGAACGAGCGATCGTATCATCACGACGATGATGGCTCCGTTTATGAGTTGTGGTGCTCGTTTACCGGTTTATGTTTTGTTTGCAACAGCCTTCTTCCCGACAAACGGTCAAAATTTGGTTTTCTTGCTCTACATCATCGGGATTTTTGCCGCCATCCTCACGGGCTTTTTACTTAAACGCACCGCTTTACCGGGTGCTGCAAGCGCCTTCGTGATGGAAATCCCGCCCTATCACATTCCGAGCTTTAAAAACGTGATGTTAAGAACGTGGGATCGCGTGAAGTCCTTCATGTTCCGTGCCGGTCGAGTGATCGTTGTGATTGTGGCTTGCTTGACGTTCTTGAACTCTTTGGGTACCGATGGTTCGTTCGGCAACGAAGACAGCGAAAACTCTGTCTTGTCGCAAATCGGTCAGACCATTGTTCCGATTTTCGAACCTATGGGCGTTGAAAAAGAAAACTGGCCTGCTGCCGTTGGTGTCTTTACGGGGATTTTTGCTAAGGAAGCTGTTGTTGGTACGTTGAATTCGCTCTACGACACGTTAAGCGCCAACGAACATGCTCAAACGACTGACGAAGAAGAAGACTCTGCCTTCTCACTTACGGAAGTCACTGGTGAAGCTTTGGCGGCTGTACGCGACAACTTCGCCGGCCTTGCCTCTGCCTTTACCGATCCAATGGGTTTGCACGTCGATGACTTGACCAACCAAGAAGAAGCCGCCGAAAGCCAAGGCGTTTCCTTGGGCACGATCGCGACCATTCAAACGCTTTTCGGTTCTGCTTCGGCTGCGTTTGCTTACCTTTTGATGGTATTGCTCTACGTTCCGTGCGTGGCGGCAGTCGGTGCAATTTATCGTGAAGTGGGCGGTCGTTGGACGGTCTTTACCGTGGCTTGGACAACGGCTTTAGGCTATAGCGCTGCGACGATTTTCTACCAAACAGTTAACTTCGCGGCCAATCCTCTTTACGCCAGTATTTGCATCGGTTTGAGCCTCACCATTTTGGCATTGATGGTTCTTTGGATGAAAGCCATGGCCAAAAAAGATGATCAAAAGAAAAACGTCACACGACGAGTAATCCCGATCATGGCGATTAAAGATTAAGAAAGGAAAATTCCAGGAAGGGAACCGGTGCCAACGTGCACCGGTTTTTCGTTGGCGAAGAGCCAAAGAAGAAAAGAAGGGACAAAGTTCGTCGATAAGCCGGATTCTGTTCTAAGGTTGCCCTTAGCCGACAATCATTCATCTAGAACGTGACTCACGCCACGTCTCAAGCCATCTACCCGCAACCTCACCGAGCAGGTTCATCGGTTGCCTATTTGATGTTGCTCCCCGTAGAGATTGCCCGTTTCACCCGACCCTAACGTCGGCTCGTCTCTGTTGCTCTGGTCCGCGCCTTGCGGCGGGCAGCTGTTGGCTGCTACGGCGTCCTGTGAAGTCCGGACTTTCCTCGCGCGGCAGGAATGCCGCCCACGACTGTCCGGCAGGCTTTGTGCGATCCGCC
>USIM01000157.1 GCA_900554675.1 uncultured Sutterella sp. | reverse complement strand
ACCAAAACAAAGACCGATCTCAATGAGCGTTTAGCAAAATTTAAACTTGAAGCTGCACAAACCGAAAAGCCCGACGAAGAGCAATTTGCCAGCCTCCAAGAAGAGTTGGCGATGGTAAAGGAAGAAAGCCAAGCTCTGCAAGTCGAGCGTGAAGAGGTTCAAGCGCAACTTGAAGAAACGCGTGAAGGCTATGATTCGGTTCAAGAAACTATTCGCCAAAAAGAACAAAAACTTGCTTCTGTTCAGTCGCGTTTGGCCACGTTGCGAGAAATTGACGAAAAAGCTCGCGCCTCTGACAAATTAGGGGAGTGGTTAAATAAACAAGGGCTCTCGAGCATGAGTCGCTTGTTTGAACTCTTGCAGGTAGAACCGAAGTGGGCTCGTGCCATTGAGGCGGTATTGCGTGAGCGTATCAACGCCATCGGCATTTCGAGACTACAGATGGCGGCGGGCTTTGTGATGGCGCCGCCCCCGTCAAAATTAACCTTTTATACGACGCAAGCGTCCGATACGTTGTCCGTGGCTGACGTTGCTTTTGAGACACTTGCCGATCAGTTAACGTTTGATTTGACGAACTCGGATACGGAAGGTGCTTTGCGTATTTGGCTGTCGCGCTACCTTGTTGCAGAAACGGTGCCTCAAGCCGTTCAAAATCTTCCCAACTTGCCTAAGGGCCATCACTTTGTGACGCCGGAAGGGCATGTGATTGATCACTTAAGTGTGAACTTCTGGGCCGATGATGATACGAGCGGTCTCTTGATGCGCCGCACGGAAATCGCTTCGCTTGAAGCACAGGAAAAAGAGGATCACCAAGCCGTGGAGACGGCGCACGGCGAGTTAGGAAAACTCAACTTAACGCTTTCGTCTTTATCTGAGAGCTTACGAACAATTAATACCCGTTTAGAGACCGTTCGCCGTCAAGAAAGTAGTCTTGCGTTGGACGTGACGCGCTTGGAAGCCGCGATTGCTGCCTACCGTCGACGTAGTAGTGAGTTGTCCGGCTGGATTGAAGAAAGCACGACAGCACTTGAAGAAGTGAGCGCTCAAATCGAAGAAGCCGAAGAGCGTTTCAGTCACTTGGACGAATTGTTGGCTGGTGCGCAAGAAAAGGCTGAAGAAGCAAAGGTCACTTGGGAGCGAGCCCAAGAGACGATGCGCCAAGCCCAACAAGATTACAACGTGTTTGCTTACACGCAACGCGAGGTCGAGTTGTCGCTTAAGGCCATTAAAGAGCGTATTGCAGAGTCGCAACGCTCTCAATTGGTTGCTCAAAATGAGCAAAAGGACTGGAGTGGCAAAATCGATGAATTGCGTGCGCAATTAGAGTCCTTGGACGAAGATGGTGAAAAGGACGGTTTGCAAGACCTTCTCATTAAACGAGAAGAGGCGCAAGCGACTTTAGAAGAAGTTCGTGTGCAACTTGAAGAGGTGAGTACGAAGGTTCAAGAGTCCGAACAACAGCTCTCTGGCTTTGAAGACCAAAAGAAGGGGCAAGAGGCAAGAATCTCGGATTATTTAACCAAGCGCCAGCAGCACGAAATTGACTTCGCGACTGTTAAGGGGCGATTAGACGAGTTGCAATGCGATGAAACCGCTTTGCGTGAGCGTTATGAGTTGGAGCGCCCGAAGCAAAATCAATTGCGCTTGGACGTGGAGCAATTAGCCAAGTCGATAGCCGCTTTAGGAGCAGTGAACCACGCCGCCCTTGAGCAATTAAAGATTCAAACCGAAGAGGTTGAGCGCATAGATCGGGAAGTTGAAGACCTTCAACAAGCCATTGTGACGATTGAAACGGCTATTAAGCGCATTGACCAAGAAACCCGTTCACTATTGATGGATACGTTTAACCGTGTTAATGAAGCTTTTAACCAAAAGTTTGTTCAACTCTTTAAGGGCGGTCAGGCACGCTTGGTGATGACAAGTGACGATGCCCTGGAAGCGGGGATTGAAATGTACGCCAATCCTCCGGGTAAGCACCCGCACTCCATTCGTCAGCTATCGGGCGGCGAATTGACCTTGACAGCGACGGCCTTGGTCTTTGCGTTCTTTACGTTAAATCCGGCACCGTTCTGCCTTTTGGACGAAGTTGATGCTCCGCTTGATGAAGCCAATCAAGAGCGATTGTCTCGCTTGGTGGGCTCTATGAGTGAAAATACGCAATTTATGATGATTACCCACCACCGCGTGACGATGGAGCACACCAATCAACTGATCGGTGTTACGATGAAAGAACCCGGTGTTTCTCGAGTGGTGAGTGTGGACATCAAAGAAGCAAGTCAATACGTTCAAAAAGCATAAAAATCCTTACGAAAAACTTTTAGAAAAAGCCCCGAAATTAGGGGCTTTGGTGTAATCTTATAGCTTGTGTGTCAGAGGCTATTGAATCGTCCTTTGATGAAGAATATTTTCTTGAATCGTCAGCTAATTCGGAATCCCCACAATGAATGATATGGTCTTGTTTTTGCTCATTGTTGCCGCGTTGATTTTCGTCGGTTTATTCATTTGGTCTCGCATGGAGAAGAAACGCTCCGAAGGACAAAATGTTTCACTCTCCCAAGAATCGAAAGACATTTATGGCAAATTGCGTTCGGTGATTCCCTCTAAGAGTAGCTCTGCACCTCAGGTCACCCTTATTCATTCCGATGATGCCAAGCCCGAAACCGTCACGGCGGTTGAAACGACGAACGTTCCTACGCAATCGGTCACTGAAAACGTGACTCAACCCGTTAAGGAAGTTTCCACTCAAGAGCAAAGCGGTTTTGTTGTTGAAGCCGTGAGTGAAGTTGAAGAAAAGAAGACTGAAAAGCCGGCAGAAGTCGTAAAGCCCGTCGCTGACGAAAAGATTCCGAGTTTTAACGACTTTATTGCGACTCAAACCTCGGATGATGAACCGAAGACGTCAGAATCTCAAACCATTGATTTCAATAAGCCTGAAGTATCCAAGCAAGCTGCTTTTGATTTAGCTGAACCTGTTAAAGAAGAAAAGAAGCCCGCTAACGAACCAGAAGAAGTTGTTCTTCCGCAAAAGGCAGAATTCCCGAAAGAGGGGATGGTTAACTACGAATTTGAC
>USIM01000156.1 GCA_900554675.1 uncultured Sutterella sp. | reverse complement strand
ACAAAAATGAGAGAAAGTCTTGGTGGTTTGAGACTCAGATGTGGGAGGCTCCCAACAATCTCATTCGATTAGTACCGAATCCGACAAGCACAGATAAGCTCAAAAAGGTAGGAGAGTCTTGGTACAAGCCACTCCAACTTTTTCCGGGTACGACTGTCAATGCGTCAATGACGAGCCGAATTTGCTCACATTGTGGTCGTAATGTTTTTGAGGATATTAGAGCTCTTGAACAAGCAGATGTGACAAAAGTTTCTGTTGTGAATGGAGAGGTGGAGCTCGCTCACGGTAAGGTTCGTTTGTATAAGAAGCCAGATAAGGAAGCGAGAAAGGTATTCCGTCGACGAAATGAGAACGTTCCATTTAATACGCTCTTAGATGATCAAGAACTGAAAATGGATGTGTTTGTTAAATGTGTAAGAGACAACTTACGTCGCGTACATAAGAGCGTTCAAACAAAAGATACGACTCAAAGTCAGTTCTTCTGCCCCTATGCGGATTGCGATAATCATAATGTGGCTGTGCATGCGGATGTGAATGCGGCAATCAATATCGGTCGAAGACTGTTAGTGGAATTGATCGTTGATCAAGATTAATTGAAGAAAGGGGAGAGTTGGTCGTGGCTAACTTTTAGAGTTTCTCGATTAATCTGAAATCAATAATGAGAAAAAACGCCTGAAACGGGAAATTTCAGGCGTTTTGCGTAGATTTCGGTTAATTAACGTTTGCGAGGCAAGCGTTCAATGAGGCTTGACGTGTCTTGACGGCCTTTACCGTTAGCTTGCAAGTCCCCATAGAACTGGTCAACAAGGGCAACCAACGGAAGGCTCGAGCCGTTTAATTTTGCTTCGCTCAAGCAAAGTCCTAGGTCTTTACGCATCCAGTCAATGGCAAAACCAAAGTCAAATTGACGGTCAATCATGGTTGTGCCACGATTGTCCATTTGCCAACTTTGGGCAGCGCCCTTGCCAATCACGTCTAACACGAGCTTCATATCGAGCCCTGCGTTTTGTCCAAAAGCAATGGCTTCAGACAAGGCTTGTACGACACCGGCAATGCAGATTTGGTTGCACATCTTAGCCAATTGCCCGGCACCCACATCACCAATGCGAGTCACAGCTTGAGCAAACGCCATGACGACGTCGCGAGAGCGATCAAAGACGTCTTGATCAGCACCGCACATCACAGTAAGAACGCCGTTAACGGCACCGGCTTCGCCACCCGAGACCGGAGCATCCATAAAGTGAAGTCCCAAGGCTTTGGCTTTTTCAGATAATTCTCGTGCAACGTTGGCGCTATCGGTCGTGCAGTCGACTAAAACGGCCTCGGCTTTCATCCCGGCAAAGATTCCGTTTTCACCCAAAACAACGCTTCGGAGGTCATCGTCGTTGCCAACGCAGGTAAAGACGAAGTCACAATCTTGGGCGGCTTCTTTGAGCGTCATGGCAACGTGCCCGGCATACGTTTCTTTCCACTTCAAAGCCTTTTCGTGCGTACGGTTATAAACCGTGACATCGTGACCGGCGAGAGCCAAGTGGCCTGCCATCGGAAAACCCATGGTGCCTAAGCCGATAAAGGCCACTTTCTTGGGGGCGCATTGAGCGTATTCTTTCATGACTTTTTTCCCGTTATTAATTTGTTTTTATTAGAAAAAAGGCGCTCAAAACACTGAGCGCCTTTTTCAGAACTAATTAGCGAACACCGCGTTCTTTAATCGTGGCTTCGGCGATGGCAACGCACTTACGAGCCAAGGTGGCAGTCGGGTCGACAATGGCAACCTTTTTGCCAGCGACTTCAAAGTCGTCTTGTTCGTGGAAGATCAAGGGCAATTCCGTGCAACCCAAGATTAAGACATTGCAGTCGTGTTCCTTCACCAAGTACTCAGCAGCGCTATAGAGGTCATCGTAGCATTCGCCCGTTGTGAACCCGGCCTTAGCGCCCTTAGGACCATAAATAGCGGCCATGACGCGCTCTTGATGTTCGGCATCCGGCACAAACATGGCCATGTTCATCTTGTCGGCCTTCTTGCCGTAGATGCCCGTGCGAATCGTGCCGCTTGTGGCCATTAAGCCCACGCGAGCCTTATCACCGAACTTGGCTTGAATTTCGTCCAACATCGTTTGTTGCATATCGATAAAGGGCATATCCAAGTGACGCAACAAGCGCGGTAAGAATGCGTGAGCCGTGTTGCAGGGAATGATGGCGACATCACAGCCGTCTTTTTGCAAACGCTTAGCGCAGTTATACATGGCCAACGTTGGGTCGGCACCACCTTCTAACAAGCAAGCCGTACGGTCATCGATTTGCGGATTTTGTTCAATCACGACCTTAAAGTGTTCTTGGTCGTTCTTAGCAGGCGTGGCCTTCACGATCTTGTCATAGAGGTCAACGGTTGCAGCCGGTCCCAAACCACCGATCAAGCCCAACTTGAAGGGTTTCGGTAACTTCGTCGTGGGATAAACCAAGGTAGCGGCAGCAAAAGCAGCAAAGACATCCATGACCGGGAAGCCCTTCGCAGCCAATTCTTTTTGCAACAAGGCAAATTGCGTGCAATTAGGAACAATGACTTCGGCGCCGGCTTCAACCATGCGCTTGCAGACAGCTTCAAGCGTTGCCATGGGGGTGACCATGTCGCCCGAGCGGATTTGTTCACGAGCAACGTTTAAGGCAGCTTCTTCCTCTTCGGTGCTAAAGATCATCTTCATCTTTTGACCGAGTTCGCATTCGCCCGACATGCAGGAGGCGGCATTGGTGGTATCCAACACACCCATGACCGGAGCTTTTTCTTGCATTTGAGCCATCAAAGCGGTCTTCATGTCAAGAATCGGCGTTTGCATTTCACGTTGAACTTCATGGATGAAACGGCCGCACTTAAAGTCGGGGACGGCCACGATGTCAGCGCCCATTTCAGCTAAAAGTTCAGCTTCGTTAAAGATGAAGATCTTGCGATCGCTCATCGCCAATTCGGGATCGGGATCGATCTTAAAGGTGTCTTCGCTCATGATGATGCAAATGTCATCATCGCTTTGAGCCAAGAGTTGCGTCTTCACTTCAAGTGCAGCACGCGGATTTAAACCACT
>USIM01000155.1 GCA_900554675.1 uncultured Sutterella sp. | reverse complement strand
TGTCATTGTTTTGGTGCGTTTTGGCTGCAAAAACTTTGACCTTCAAGATGTCAGTGATGGAGAGCGTCAATGAGTTCCATCACGATTTTCATTCCGATTCTTCTTTTTCTTCTGGCACTCGTCTTTTTGTCTTTAAAGACGAAAACAAGTGGTGGTTCGGAATTTTTAAAAAGCTACTTTTTAGGTGATCAAAACTTAAAAGGCTTTGTGTTGGCCATGACGTTGGTTGCGACCTATGGCTCGGTGAGCTCTTTTGTTTCCGGCCCCGGGGTGGCTTGGCGACATGGTCTCGGTTGGGTGGTTTTTGCCGCACCTCAAATCATTGCGGGCTTTTTGGTCTTAGGGGTGTTGGGTAAGAAGATGGCACTTGTGAGTCGCCGAATTTCAGCCGTAACCGTTATTGATGTCGTTTTTGCCCGCTATCGCAGCCACAGCCTTGCGGTTTTGCTCTCCGTATTGCTGCTGGTCTTTTTCACCACCATGATGGTGGGGCAGTTTATCGGTGGGGCGCAGATTGTCTCGCAAGCTGCGGGCATTGATTACCAATGGGGGCTATTAATCTTTGGTCTTGTTGTGGTGCTATATACAGCTTTTGGGGGCTTTAGAGCCGTGGTGATTACCGATACGCTTTGCGCCATTTTGATGCTGGTGGGGATGTTCACGTTGGCCCAAGGCCTATTGAGCGAAGCAGGGGGCTTAACCAACCTCATGACGACGATCAGTCAGTCGCCTGAAGGGGGAAAACTCCTCTCACCAACGAGCGCTGGCGCTTTGCCTTTGTCTTTACTTTTCTCAGCTTGGATTTTGGTGGGGTTTGCAACGGTGGCGTTGCCTCAGTCGGTTGTGCGTTGCATGGCTTATAAGAACACACAAGACTTGCATCTGGCGATGATTGTGAGCACCGTGGTGTGTGGCGCATTGATGATCGGGATGACATTTTTAGGTGTTTTAGCGCGTGGCGTCATTGTGGATGCGGCAGACTTTGGCGGTAACACCGATGCGATGATTCCGTATTTGATTTCGCATCATATGTCGCCTTGGATGGCGGGCGTGACGCTTATCGGTCCCTTGGCCGCTACCATGTCAACGGTGAGCTCCCTTTTGATTGCAGCGTCTTCAGCCATCATCAAGGATTTGCTCCTTCGTCGCTATAACCGAAAACCCGATGAAGACAAGTCCATCCAAAGCGTTGCCAAAATCGCTACTTTAATCTTGGGCGTTGTTGCTTTGGTTCTTGCCATGTATCCGATCGATATCATTGTTTGGATCAACATGTTTGCCTTTGGCGGGCTAGAGTTAGCCTTTTTGTGCCCTCTTGTCGGTGGTTTATTTTGGAAGCGCGCAACGTTTGCGGGCGCCATGACCTCCGTTCTTTGTGGCCTTGGGCTTTACTTTGCGATTGTGATATTCAAAATTCCGACGTTTGGCTGGCATGCGGTGGCACCTGCCATGTTGGTGAGCGTTTTAAGTTTCATCGGTGTGAGTCTCATCACGAAAAACACGCACTCGCTTAACGACTTTTTTGCTCATTAAAAAAGCGCCCGGTTGGGCGCTTTTGGCTTAGAACGTTGAATGATCGTAAATGGTCTTAAATTGCGTAAATTCCAACAATCCCGCTAAACCGCCTTCACGACCGATCCCGCTTTGTTTGTAGCCACCAAAAGGCGCCATGATGTCGCGCGGAGCGTCATTGATGTAGACGTTCCCGGACTTAATCTTTTTAGCAACAGCGATCGCTTCTTCTCGCTCACCAAAGACGGCAGCGTTAAGGCCATAGGGCGTGTCATTGGCAATCTCAATGGCTTCTTCTAACGTCTTATACGTAATCACACAAAGCACAGGCCCGAAGATTTCTTCTTGGGCAATGCGCATCGTGTTTTTCACGTGAGTAAAGATCGTCGGTTGGACATAGTAACCGTGATCGGCATCCGTGGGGACGCCCCCCGTTAAAAGCTTGGCACCTTCATCAATTCCAATTTGAATGTAGTTGGAGACTTTTTCAAATTGAGAGCGTGATGAGAGCGGGCCCACTTGCGTGTTGGGGTCGTTGGGATCGCCCACCGTGTAGGCTTTAACGTGTTCAAGTAAAAGACTTTCAATGGCTTCAAGGTCTTCTTCGGGGACCAATAAGCGAGACAGGGACGTGCACGTCTGACCGCTATTGAGAAAGATTGAACTAAAGAGTTTGGGGATGGCTTTGCTGTAGTCGTTAGACTTCATCCAAATGAAGGGAGACTTGCCGCCCAACTCCAGGCTAATGTGTTTAACGGTTTCAAGCGCACGTTGAGAGAGCTTGATACCGACCTTGGTTGAACCCGTAAAGGAAACCATGTCGACTAACGGGTGACTAGCTAAGGCATCGCCCACAGCCGCGCCTCGGCCGGTGACCAAATTAATGACGCCTTTGGGGAAGCCTGCACGATCAAACGCGTCAACTAAAAGGTAAGACGTTAACGGCGTGTGTTGACTGGGTTTGAGTACAACGGTGTTGCCCATCAAAATGGCGGGAATCACTTTTTGAACAACTTGACCCAAGGGGTAGTTCCAAGGCGTGATGCAAGCCACAACACCCAAGGGTTCTCTGTAAACCGTTGAGAGCGGATGAGGTTCTTCCTCAACCACTTTTTTGGCCGCTTCGATGTAAGAGGCAATTCGGTTAAATTGCAACAAGCAGTGGGTTTGCGTGGTAAAGGTGACCGGGGCGCCCAATTCTTTAATTTCTAAATCAATGATGCGGTCTTGATAGGTCTTAAAGATATCAAGCATTTTTTGCATCATTTCAATGCGGGTGGCTAAGGGAACGTCTACCCAATCACTTTGAGCAGCTTGAGCGGCCTTGACAGCCAAGTCGATGTCTTTTTCGTTCCCATCAGGAACACGGGCAAAATACTCGAGCGTAGAGGGATTTTCTACGTCAATGAAATGATTGCTCTGACTGGCAATCCATTGTCCATTAATATACATTTTTCCGAAATCGAAGGACATGGTTTTCTCGCATTTTCTTATTTAGGGAGTAGGGATTTTTCATCCTCTGACCGTCTATTCTAAAAAGGTTTTGACGCAATGGGGGCGTCTAGGCGAGAA
>USIM01000154.1 GCA_900554675.1 uncultured Sutterella sp. | reverse complement strand
TCTTACAACGTATCCATTTCCCTCCCCTGCCACTCAATGACCCAGTTTAAGGGTTTATTGTCACTGATCATTAACAGAGAAAGCAACCGTTAGATGATACGTTGCGCAATTGGCTTTCCTAAAAATAAAAACCGACAAGAAAACGGAAAGCTTTAAATTTTTTCGTCGGCAAAAAGACAAAAAGTATGCCTTTTTAGATTTAGCTCGCTATTATATGCAAATTCAAACGAGAAAGGCTACTCTTTTTCGAAACAATTTTTAGAAAAATGAAAGCATTATCATGTCTGTAACGATTAAAACACCTGAAGAAATTGAAGGTATGCGTCGCGCTTGCCGTTTGGCTTCACAAGTTCTTGACTTTATTGCACCTTTTGTCAAAGCCGGCGTCACCACGCTTGAACTTGATCAAAAGATGCTCAAGTTCATGGAAGAAAATAACGCTAAAAGCGCTTGTCTTGGCTACGCTCCGCGAGGCTTTACGCCCTATCCCGGTGCGACCTGCATCTCCATTAACCACGTTGTCTGTCACGGGATTCCTTCTGAAAAAGCTTTAAAAAAAGGCGATATCGTCAATATTGACGTCACGGTTATCCTTGACGGCTACTACGGTGACACCTCTCGCATGTTCATGGTTGGCAACAAGATCCCCGTTGCCGGAAAATTCTTGGTTGAAGCCTGCTATGAGTGCATGTGGCGCGGCATTGATGCCATTAAACCGGGGGTAAGTCTTAACGAAGTCGGGATTGCTTGCGAGAAGTTTGCTAAAGAACAAGGCTTGTCCGTTGTTCATGAATATGGCGGTCACGGCATCGGCAAAGAATTCCACGAGGATCCTTTTGTCTGCCACTATGACACGCGCGACAACAACGTCATTTTAAAGCCCGGCATGATCTTTACGGTTGAGCCGATGTTAAATTCCGGTTCCCGTCACATCTCTGACTTAAATGACGGTTGGACCGTAGTGACGCGTGACCGTTCCTTGTCTGCTCAGTGGGAACACACGGTTTTGGTGACAGAAACCGGTTATGAGGTCCTCACTTTAAGTGAAGGCTATCCGGAATTACCTGACTTCATCAAAGCCAAGTTAAAGTAAAACTTAAACATCAACGGATGCGAAAAATGCCCAGTGCCTTAACTCAACGATTTCAATCTCAACGTGAGGCGCTTGCCGAGGCGTTTTTCGCCCATGGTGATGTTAACCAATACCTACGATCTCACTCCCAAGCCGCCGACGATCTCATCACAGCGCTTGCACACCAAGCACAAATTCCCCCTTGCGTTTCACTCTTAGCATTAGGGGGGTATGGTCGCCGAGAACTCTTCCCCTACTCCGATTTGGACATCATGATTTTGATGCCCGAAGACGCTTCCGCCGAACTTAAAGTAACGATTGAAAATTTCGTCTCAACCCTTTGGGACAGCGGCTTGACGATCGGTCACTCGGTTCGAACGATCTCTGAAGCTGTCGAAGAAAGTCTCTCGGATATTACGGTTCAAACGGCCATTTTAGAAGCCCGTTTGATTGATGGTGATCCATACCTTTTTAATGAACTTCGCAAAGCTTTCTTTGAGGCTTTAGATAGCGCAACGTTTTTCCGTGCAAAAGAATTTGAGATGGCACAGCGCCATCAAAAATTTGAAAACACACCCTATGCATTAGAACCCAACGTCAAAGAAAGCCCGGGCGGCTTGCGTGACCTCCAGGTGCTTTTTTGGTGTTCTCATGCAGCAGGCCTTGGAGCAACCGCCGATGATATGTTGCGAATCGGCACGATCACGGAAGAAGAGTGCGGGCAATTAAAAGCGGCTGACTATTCTCTTAAGCATACCCGTATTCTTTTGCACCTTTTATCAAAGCGCCACGAAGACCGACTGATTTTCGACCTTCAAACACCGATGGCCGAAGCCGCCGGCTACAAGAGCACAGATCTTCAATTGGCCAGTGAAGCCCTGATGAAGCGCTACTACCTCACGGCCAAAACCGTAACACAGTTTTCAGAAATCTTCATGCAGATGCTTCAAGAACACCTTTTCCCCGAAAAGGATGTTCATGAAGTGGTCATCGATCAAACTTTCATTGCTCGTGGCTACACGTTAGATATCACCCATTCGGACGCTTTTAAGCAAGACCCCAATGCTATCTTGCGTTGCTTTTACCTGCTTGAAAGCTCCCAAGTCTTAAAACGTTTAGGCTCCGGCCTTCTTCGCGCCCTTTTGCGTGCGCGCTTTCGTATTGATCGAGCTTTTAGAGAAGATGAACAAAATAAACAGATGTTCATGCAGATCATCAAAATGCCCCATGGTGTCAGTCACGCTTTAATGGACCTTAATCAATGGGGCATCTTGGGTCGCTTCTTGCCGGAATTTAATCACCTCGTTGGTCAAATGCAGCATGACCTCTTTCACGCTTATACGGTTGACCAACATACAATGCGAGTTGTACGCAACATTCGTTACTTCACCCGAAGCGAATACGCACATGAATATCCTATCTGCACGGGCATTATGCAGTCCATGCGCGAAAACTGGCGTTTGGTCTTAGCAGCGCTTTTCCATGACATCGGTAAGGGTTTGGGCGGTCAACACGAGCTTAAGGGGGCAGAAATCGTAAAAACGTTCTGTGAACGTTTCCGTATTGATAAAGAAACCACGGATTTCTTGGTCTTCTTGGTGAAAGAACACCTCACCATGAGTGTTGTTGCTCAAAAGCAAGATCTCTTCAACCCTGAAGTGATCGAACGCTTTGCTAAAACGGTGGGGAACGTCGAACGTCTCAACTCCCTTTTCTTACTCACTGTGTGCGACATTCGTGCAACGAGCCCCAAGGTCTGGAACCAATGGAAGAGTCAGCTTTTGCAACAACTCTATTGGCAAGCCCTCCCCTTAATCCGTAGTGGCGGTGCACCCAGTGGTGATGACTTCTTACTCATGCGACAAAAGGAAGCTAAGGCACTCATTTTGGCCGCGGGCATCGAAGAGCGAACCATCGCCAAGATTTGGAAAAAACTCACACTGCAGTACTTCTTGCGTCACACCGCCGAAGGTATTGCTTGGCAAACCATTGAGTTGGCTCGCCGTGATCCAGAAGACAATATCCTTGTCCGCTCTCGCACTGTAGC
>USIM01000153.1 GCA_900554675.1 uncultured Sutterella sp. | reverse complement strand
CACGGGCAATAAATTAAAGAGCCCGAGACTCACTGAAATCATCGCTAAGAAGGAAAGATAAACGCGCCAACCCATCTGAACCGTCTTACCGGCATAGTCGGCAATCGTTACAGGGCCGGAAATTGCATCAGTGCCGGCTTCCCCGCTTGCCACTTGCGTAAGACCATTCCACGTCATTTGCGTGATGGAAACCATACGATTAAAACCTTCACGGATGCCGTCAATCGGACCTTTGGAAATCCACGTCAGATTCGGAGCCAAACCAATATGGCAACCAATAATGGCACGACGCTCCATCTTCCCATTGGCATCAGGTACTTCGTAAACTCGAGGTGTCACCGTCACTTCACGAACGCCACCCTCTTTACCTTCAATTACAAAATAAACGGGGCGATCAGCAGAGTTGCGAATCAAATCAAGCAATTCTTTGTGCGTAATACCATAAAGACCATTGGCAGCAATCACACGATCCTCATCTTGAAGACCGGCTTCATAAGCAGGACGATCCTTAACCAAATTAAAGAGCACAGGACGACCGTAGTAGAGGTTGATCCCCAATTGCTTATTGATATCAACGTCTTCACCTGAGAGTGCAATACCGGACAAATCCAAATCCACTTCATGGTGTTGCCCGTCGCGCTTTAACTGCATGGTGACATTGGATTGACCGGCTTTGGCTAAAAGCTTCCACGTGTAGTCTTGCAGTCCTTCAACGTCACTACCGTCAATGCCAACAATTTCATCCAACGCACGAATATCCACCGTAGCGGCTTGTGTGTCTGCCGTCGGCGTTGCCATCACGGGTTTAATTTCTGCTTGCCCCATGACCGCAATAAAAGCAAAAAAGAACATCGCTAACAGGAAGTTGGCCAATGGGCCCGCGCTTACAATCGCAATGCGCTTATAAACAGATTGACGGTTAAATGCACGTGGAAGGTCTTCAGGAGCGACATTGCCTTCGCGCTCATCAACCATTTGAACAAAACCGCCCAACGGAATCGCCGCAATTTGCCACTCGGTTTGATCACGGCCCATTTTCTTTGACCAAAGTTTGGGGCCAAAACCAAAGCTAAAGCGTGTTACCTTTACGCCACACAAGCGAGCCACAAAATAATGCCCCAACTCATGAAACGTAATGAGAATGCCGATGGCTACCAAAAAGGCGATTAAAGACGTCATCGAGCGAGTTCCTCAAGCGTCAAAATACGGGCTTCACGGTCAAGTTCAAGCACTTCTTCAAGTGAGGTCGGCAAAGGACGAACCATGCGATCGAGCATCGTACGGCAGGTCTTTGCGATATCCAAGAAAGCAATTCGGCGGTTCAAGAACGCTTCAACAGCAATTTCATTAGCCGCGTTTAAAACAATGGAAGCGGCATCCTTAGAGCGCAAAGTTTCATAGGCGTAGCCCAATTGCGGGAAACGCTCTAAGTCAGGTGTCTCAAAAGAAACGTTGGCAAATTTCGTGAAGTCCACGCGTTCAGCATGACCATCCAAACGGTTGGGCCACCCTAAAGAATAGGCAATGGGGGTACGCATATCGGGCGAACCCAACTGAGCAATGATGCTGCCGTCAGCGTATTGAACCATCGAATGAATCAAGCTTTGCGGGTGAACCACGACATCAATTTGATCGGGCCCAAAACCAAAAAGCCATGAGGCTTCGATAACCTCTAAGCCCTTATTCATGAGCGTGGCGCTATCGACACTAATCTTGCGACCCATGGACCAATTCGGATGCGCACAGGCCTCTTCCGGTGTCACATTCGCCAAATCCATACGACGGCGGAAAGGGCCACCGGAAGCTGTCAAAATTAAGCGTGCTTCAGAACGGTCTTTTGCGTTAGCACCACTTAAGCATTGGAAGATAGCATTGTGTTCACTATCAACCGGCAAAAGCTCAGCACCGCTTTCTTTAATGTTTTGCATCAAAAGCGCGCCGCCACAAACCACACTTTCTTTGTTGGCTAATAATAAGCGTTTACCAGCTTTAGCGGCCGCAAACGTTGGTGTTAAGCCCGCAGCACCAACAATAGCCAAGACTGCGATATCGACTTCAGGCAAAGCGGCAAGTTCTGCCATCTTCGCTTCCCCTGCCCAAACTTCAATGTCGGTGAGATGGCGATCCGATAAAGCTTGACGCAATACACCTTCTTTTGCGGCATCGGTAATCAAGACAATCTTCGGGTGATGCTTAGCGCACAAATCCGCCAACATTTCCACACGAGAATGGGCGGTTAAAGCAAACACTTCGTATTGAGACGGATAACGACTAACAACATCAAGGGTCGATGTTCCAATCGACCCTGTTGCGCCGAATAAGGCAATTTTTTTCATTTTTGAATCAGAAAGCCGTTGAAGATACAATCAAAATGATCGTCAAGAAACCGGCAGGCAATGTCGGCATCAAAGCGTCCATGCGGTCATAAAAACCACCATGACCGGGTAAAAGGTTACTGGAGTCTTTGATACCGGCTTGGCGCTTCAAGGCACTTTCATAAAGGTCTCCAATAATGGAAAGAACCACCAAGAAGAAAGCCACCACTGCCCATACACCGGCACCACAGGCGTTAATGACGACCGACGGGATCGTGTCCACACCCGACATAAAGTAAGCGGCCGCGTAGCCTAAAAGAATGACACTCAACATTCCGCCTGCTGCACCTTCCCAACTCTTTTTGGGACTAATGGCAGGCGACATACGGTGCTTACCGAAAGCCATGCCGGTGAAGTAGGCCATGATATCGGCCACCCAAACAATCACCAACAAAGACAAAATCATCGAAATGCCGAAGGTTGCATACATACCGACGAAACTCAACCAAGCGGCAGGGACAAAGAAAATCCCGGACAAAGCCACCATGACGGGAGCCACCTTCATGCCCGTGTGACGAGCAAAGAAGACGCGAATCGAAATCCCGATCCACAAAAGCGTAATAAAGAGGATGTAGTAGATAAAGGCAGAAGACAAGTTGCCCAATAAGGCAGCAGAGCCTTCCATTCCACTTGCAATTTCTTGATAGGCAAAGTAGGTCAAAGACGACATACCGATACCCAAAACGGCGGCCACCAAAGCACTGGCCTTCGTATTAATGCCGGCTAACTTCAACCACTCCCAAAG
>USIM01000152.1 GCA_900554675.1 uncultured Sutterella sp. | reverse complement strand
GTGATTGTGTTCCCGCGTATGTTCTACGCCATGGCCCGTGACGGTGCTTTGTTTAAGAGCTTAGGCAAGTTGCACCCTGAATATCGCACGCCGGTGAATGCTCAAATCGCTTGCGCCATTATTTCGATCGTTTTGATTTTGTTTCGCTCTTTGAGTGAATTGACGAGCTTGGTGGCTTTGTGCGGCATGATCTTCCACGGTATGGCTTTCTACTCCGTCATCGTGTTGCGTAAGAAGTATCCGACGATGGAACGTCCGTACAAGGTTTGGTTCTATCCGTTCACCGTTTTCATTATCTGTGCCGTTATGGTTGGTTTGATCGTCAATACCGTTGCTAATGACCCGTTCACAGTTGTCTTAGGTGCCATCGTTCCGTTGCTCGGTTTGGTGATCTATGAAATCTTATTCCGCAAGTCTCATGAAGCCGTTGTTCGTCAAGAACAAGAAGGAGAAAACTAATGTCTTTATTAATTACGAATGCCAAGATCTACGTTGAACGTGATCATTTTGCCCAAGCCCTCTTGGTAGGTGACGACGGTCGAATTGCAGCCGTGGGGACGGAAGAAGAAGTTCGTGCCGTGGCAGCTCAGGATGTTGAAGTTTTTGATGCCCAAGGTCGCACGATTGTGCCGGGCTTTAACGACTCTCACCAACACTTAATGAACACAGGTATTGCCTTGGCTGCCGTGCGCCTGTTGGGAACAACGACCATTTCTGAAATTATTGAAAAGGGCCGTCGCTACATTGAAGAAAACCAAGTGGCTCCCGGTGAAGTTATTCATGGCATGGGTTGGAATCAAGACTATTTCACGGACGAACATCGCCTTTTGAATCGTCACGATTTGGACAGAATTTCCACCGAGCATCCGATCATCTTTGATCGCGCCTGTGGTCACATTTTGGTCTGCAATACTATGGCTTTGGAAATGGCTGGCGTCACTGTTGATACGGTCCCCAACGAAGGGGGTGCCATTGACGTTGAAAACGGTGAATTGACTGGGATCTTCCGTGAAAATGCCCGTGCTCAAGTGCGCTCCATTATGGCTAGCCGCTCTGTTGAAGCCAAGAAGCGCTTGATCCGTTCTGCCATGGCTCATGCCTCTGAAACGGGTGTGACCTCAGTGCAAACGTGCGACTTGCGTTTGAGTGACTGGGAAAGCACGTTGCAAGCTTTTGAAGAAGTTTTGGCAGAAACGCCCAATATTCGTGCTTACCACCAATTCAGTTTTATGGAACCCACGGAATTCCAACGTTTCTTGAATATGGGTTATCGTACCGGTATGGGGACGGACTTCAACAAGTTTGGTCCGTTGAAGCTTTTTGTCGACGGTAGCCTCGGTGCTCGTACGGCCTTGATGCGTCAACCCTACCATGATGATCCCTCCACCAAGGGGATTGCAACGCTCACCGAGTCTCAATTGGATACGTTAGTCGGGATGGCAGTGGAAAACGATTGCTCTGTTGCGATTCACGCCATCGGTGACGGCGCCATTGAAAACGTTTTAAATAGCTACGACAAGGTTTGCACCAATGGTGAAAATCCGTTGCGCTTGGGCATCGTTCACGTTCAAATTACTGACCGCCCGTTGTTGGAACGCTTTACGAAGAACGGTATTTTGGCTTACGTCCAACCGATTTTCTTGCACTACGATACGGCCATTGTCGAAGATCGTGTGGGCGCTGAATTGGCAAGCACGAGCTACGCCTTTAAGAGCTTAGTGGATATGGGCGTTCATCCGAGCTTTGGTACGGACTCTCCGATCGAAGACATGAACCCGATTGATAACATCTACTGTGCAGTGACCCGCCAAAACTTGCGCGGTGAACCTGCCGGCGGTTTCTATCCCGAAGAGTGCTTCGATATGGCCCAAGCCATTGACTGCTACACCACGGAAAGCGCTTACTGCTCCTTTGAAGAAAACTCAAAGGGTCGTTTGAAGGTCGGTTTCGTTGCGGACTTGGTGGTTTTAAGCCAAGATTTGTTTACGATCCCGCACGATCAAATCTTGCAAACGAAGGTGGATCGCACGATGGTCAACGGTCGCTGGGTTTATGAACGTTAATTACGCGTTTTAAAACTTAATTGAAGGGGATTGAAATCGAAAGGTTTCAGTCCCTTTTCTTCAGGTAGACTTTAAGTGTTGGTTCAATTTTTCAAAAAGATTTTAAGATGCGTTTTTCTTTACTGCCTTTATTGATGGTGCCTTTGGTGGCAACGGCTGCCGGTAATACGGATATTGATTCCTTTAATGACGCAAAGCGACTTTTGGAACGTAAGGTCTATTTTGACCATCGAGTGACGCTTTACTGTGAAGCTACGTTTGATCAACGTAAAAACATCACATTGCCCGAGGGTTTTGTGACAGATAAACATGAAAAGCGTGCTACGCGCGTTGAGTGGGAACACGTTGTGCCGGCAGAGAATTTCGGGCGTTCTTTTAGAGAATGGCGTGAAGGTGATCGAGCTTGCGTTAATCCCAATGGGAAGACCTTCAAGGGACGCAAATGCGCTGAAAAAGTTAACTACGACTTTCGTTTAATGCAAGCCGATCTCTATAACCTTTATCCGGCGATCGGTGCGGTTAATGCCATGCGTCAAAACTATAACTTTCAACTCTTGCCAGGCGTGCCGTCAAGTTTCGGATCTTGCCAAATGAAGATTGATCGTCGCCGTGCAGAGCCACCAGAAAATGCGCGTGGCCCCATTGCCCGTACTTATCTTTATATGGCGGAGACCTATCCGCAACACTTTAAGTTAAGTAAGCAGCAAGAGCGCTTGATGCAAGGCTGGGATAATCAATATCCGGTCGATAAGTGGGAGTGTACGAGAGCGCAACGAATTGAGGAGATTCAAGGCAATAGCAATGCGTTTGTGAAAGACGCTTGTATGGCGGCTCAGCTTTGGTAAGGCACCTCAATAAAGTGATTGGATAACAAAAAATACAACGATTTTTTGTTGTATCACAACACTTTTTACGACGAAAAAATGTCGGAGTCTTTTGAAAAACTCCGACATTTTTAGAAATATCAACGTGTTAGCGTTTGATTAATTCAACGTAAAGCTGATAGGCATTTGTTGGTCTTCCGCCGGTTGCGGATCATGCAACTCGCCATCAACACC
>USIM01000151.1 GCA_900554675.1 uncultured Sutterella sp. | reverse complement strand
GAGTTCGAGAATGAAGCTTGGGCTAATCATTGGACATATTTTACTTAAACGACTAACGTCGTTGCACGGCTTCCTCCTCCCATTAATCTAATAGGGGGCTTCCGCCGTGAATTTATTGCGAGTCGAGTCATTTCGTAAACTCGAAAAATTTTCTCGATACTAATCAAGTTCTCATGACCGTTCAAGGCATTTTACAAAAAAAAGAGCGGATTGCACCGCTCTCTTTAAGATATTTTCCTCAGAAATTATTAACGAATTTCTCGCGCTAATACCTCTTGCATCGTGACAAAATGCACGCCATGATCCTTCAAACTCTTTAATTTAAAGGCATCTTGATCGGCATTGATACCAGCCACAGCGTCTTTAACCCAATAGACTTCAATTTCATAGTGAAGGGCATCAAACGCCGTACGGATCAAAGAATCATCAACGTTTAAGCCACACAAATAAATGCGATTAACAAATCGGTCCTTGCAATAAGCATCTAACCCCGTTTCGGTTTTGCGATCAGCTTCTAAGAAAGCCGAATAGCTATTCACACCGGCTTGAGCGCCTTTTAAAATCGCAATAATACGGGACATCGGTAAAGGCATTTGGCGTGGCATATCTGCGCCTTGCGTGCCTTCCACGCAGCACTTTTGCGTTAAAACCACGGGACCGAATTCAGATTCTACGGTTTCACCCACCGTGCGACCGGCGTGATTGTCCACAAAACTGATGTGATTTTCAGGCTTATAGTCTTGAGACACAATCACGCGCTCAAAAGTCTTTGCCATCTCAGAAATCGGTGCAAAGACGGCCTCAGCGCCTTCAACAGGACGTACGCCATCGGTTAAATAATCGTTTTGAACGTCTTGCACCAAAAGTGCCGTAAAAATCTTAATCGCCACAGTCTTCCCCTAACATGGTTTCAAAATCACGCATTAACGTGTCAATAATCGTTTTTGTGTCTTGCGCAGGTGCTAATTGCGCTGCTTGCCCCAAGGGCATTTCCAATAAGTCGGCACGGTTTTCATTAATTGCACCGCGATAGACTTCTGACATTGCCTTGTATTGACCCGGATAAGGGCTCACGGGCAACTCAGCATCCTTAAGAGCCTCAAATAACCCCGTCGGAATCACACGAGTTTCACGACCTGTTGCCCAATTGGAAAAACGCGTTGACGCATCATCGCACCAAGGCACTTGATCTTTAAGGGCTTGAGGCCAAGCAGATTCCGAAGAGCGAACCAAAAGGGAACCAATTTGCACGCCATTGGCCCCTAAAAGAATGCTCGCCATCATCGCCTGAGCGGACATCATGCCACCGGCAGCAACCACATCAATCGTCTCACCACAAACGCGACGAACAGGTGGCAACAAAGCCATCAAACCCACCTTAGAGGCCTCTAAGGGATTTTCAAAGTATTGACGAGGGCCACCGGCTTCTACGCCTTGAGCAATAACCGTGCCACACCCTGCGACCTTTAAAACTTTAGCTTCGCGCGTGGAGTTAACGCTTCCCATCATCTCCACGCCCATTGCTTCCAACTTCTCGGCAAACTCTTCTCGAGGGCCACCGAAACTAAAGGAAACCACAGGCACTTGAGCATTAACGATGGCTTCGAACTGTTCTTCAAAAGAGGGTACCGTCCCCAACACATGAGGGACGTTTAATTCATCACGCAAGGGTTCTAAAGCGTCAAAGACTTGTTGCGTTTTTGCGGGATCTTCCGGCTCACGCGCTTCCACGCGGATATTGAGTGCAAAGGGTTTATCGGTGAGTGCTCTCACCTTGGCCACTTCGGTGGCAATTTCTTCAGCCGTCATAAAACCACAGGGCAAAACGCCCAAGCCACCGGCATTACTGATTGCCGCCACCATCGCAGGCGTCACCACACCCACCATGGGAGAACCAATGATTGGCACCTTAATCTGTAAGCGCGAACACAAGTGCTGCGTTCTTTCTCGAATAAGCTTTTCTAAACTCATAACACTCGGAAATCCAAAACAAAATCAAAGCCGATATTGTAACGCTTGCTTATAATTAGCGCATTGATTATTTTTAGTGCAAAGGGTTTTTATGAGCAAACGAGTTGTTGTCGGTTTGTCGGGTGGCGTGGATTCCGCCGTTTCCGCCTACCTTCTTAAGCAACAAGGCTACGATGTGATCGGTCTTTTCATGAAGAATTGGGAAGACGACGATGACAGCGAGTACTGTTCCTCTCGCCAGGACTTTATTGATGCAACGGCAGTGGCTGACGTGGTTGGCATTGATATTGAAGCCGTCAACTTTGCCAAAGAATATAAAGACCGTGTTTTTGCCGATTTCCTCCGAGAGTACTCTGCCGGCCGTACACCCAATCCCGACGTGCTTTGCAATGCCGAAATCAAGTTCCGTGCCTTCTTAGATCACGCCATGGCCATGGGTGCCGAAAAAATCGCTACCGGTCACTACGCTCGCGTTCGTGAAGTTGATGGCAAAACACAATTGTTGCGCGGTTTAGATGAAACGAAAGACCAAAGCTACTTCTTACACCGTTTAACGCAAGAGCAAATCAGTAAGGCTATCTTCCCGGTGGGCGAATTGCGCAAAACGCAAGTGCGAAAAATTGCTGAAGAAATCGGTTTGCCCAACGCCAAGAAAAAAGACTCCACGGGTATTTGCTTTATCGGTGAACGCCCATTTAGAGAGTTCTTAAACCGTTATTTGCCCACGCACCCCGGCCCCATGAAAACAACAGACGGTAAAGTCGTCGGTGAACACATGGGCTTGGCTTTCTATACCTTAGGTCAACGCAAAGGCATTGGTGTCGGTGGCAGTCGCGATGGTAACGGCGAACCGTGGTTTGTCGCCCGTAAGGATCTTGCTACGAACACACTTTGGATTGCCCAAGGCCATGACCATCCGTGGTTATTAAGCCATCATTTAACGGCCGTGATGCCCAATTGGGTATCCGGTGTTGCCCCGCTTGCCGGTTCTGAATTAACTGTTAAAACGCGTTATCGTCAAACCGACGGTGCTTGCCGTATTGCCGAGAGCTCAGAAGAGGCTTTCAAATTGGATTTTGACGTTCCTCAATGGGCCGTCACGCCGGGCCAAAGCGCCGTGATTTATGACGGTGAAGTTTGCTTGGGCGGTGGTTTCATCGATGTGATC
>USIM01000150.1 GCA_900554675.1 uncultured Sutterella sp. | reverse complement strand
TTCTGATGAAAAGACGGACTTGATCAGTGCAACGCAGTGGACGAGCGCCACGGATATGACCAATGGTGTTTTCTATTACAAGACCGATACCAATTATCGAATTCGCTCGGTGGAATTAAAAAACATTAATTTTGCCAAGGTGAAATATCAAGTGATGCCATTAGACAGTGTCAATGAGCAACCAGTTGAAGCGTTAACGATTAAATAATTCTGACGATGAAAAAATGGGCTACCTCTCATCGAAGTAGCCCATTTTAATTTTTAAGTATCTTTTAGATACTACGCAGCACAACCGTCAAAATCACGATCGGGGAAATCACACCGATACCGATACGGATAAGGTTAACCATCCAAGGAGAAAGACCTTGAGCACTCGTTAATTGTTTGTGCGTTTCTTTCCAGTTGACCCAAGCGGCAATGATGGCCAAACCTAAAGCGGTGACCGGCATCCCGACGTTACTCGTTAAGTAATCCAAGAGGTCGAAAATGGTCTTGCCGAAAATCTTGAAGTCGGCCAAAGGACCAAAGGACATCGTGCAGAAAACACCCACGGCCATCATAGAAACAAAGGCAACGGGGACGGCCGTGCGACGCGGAATGTTAATGTCATTTAAAGCAGCAGTAACGGCTTCGAAAATACTCACCGAGCTCGTTAAGGCGGCCACAATCAAGCAGACATAAAAGAGAATGGCAAAGTATTGACCAAAGGGCATGTGAGCGAACACCGCAGGCATCGTCACAAACGTTAAGCCGGGGCCTGCCGTCGGTTCAAGACCGAAAGCAAACACAGGCGGCATCACCATTAAGCCACCTAAGAGAGCGGCGATAATGCCTAAGAAAGCAATCCAAGCCGTCGAGCGAGGAAGATCTGCGCCGTCGGACAAGTAAGAGGCGTAAACAATCAACGTACCGGCACCCACGGACAAGGAGAAGAAGCAAAAACCCATGGCGTTAAAAAGCGAGTCGGCATTGAAGTCTTCCCAGTTGAAACTGAACATGAATTCGACACCGGCCCATGCGCCCGGAAGCGTCAAGCCACGGATAATCAAAACCAACATCAAGATGAAAAGCGTAGGCATCAAATACTTGGCCAAGCGTTCAATCCCGCGTTGCACGCCAAAGATAACGGTACCGGCCGTCATCAACATGAAGATTAATTGATAGAAGATGCCCAAGAGGGGATTGCCGATGAATTGACCGAAGTAGTTTCCTAATTGACTTAAATCGGTGACTAGCCCGTTACCCATCATGGCATCAACGGCGTAAGCCACGCACCAACCGCCCACGGTGGAGTAGAACGTCAAAATGAAAAAGCCCGTGAGCACACCGATGAGGCCGAAGATCCCCCAAGGGCGAGACTTACCGACACGGATCATGCTCTTAATACTGGCTGCACGGCCTGCGCGACCCACAACAAGTTCCGCTAAGAGCAAGAACATCCCGATCGTAAAGCAAAAGACAATGTAAGGAATGATAAAGGCAGCACCACCGTTGGTACCGGCCATGTAGGGGAATTTCCAAATTGCACCAAGGCCGACAGCAGCGCCGGCACTTGCGAGAATGAACCCGAGACGGGACGTCCATAAGTCACGTTTAGCCATGATAAATTACCTCTTTTAAGGGGCAAAGACTGCATAAACACTGATAAATAGCAGTCAAATTTTTAATGATGAAAGACATGTCGGCAGAGAAAAACAAGACATTTTTCTCTGCCCGGAGAAGACATCAGATGGAAAGCTTTTTAGATGCTTATCCAAGTAGCCCTGCGAGTGCGATGACAACAATCACGCAGGGCACGATAAATCGAATTGAAAACGCAATGATGTTCAAAAGTGTCGTATTCATGGGGCGAACCGTTTGTAATTGGTCTTTCATTGTGGGCCAAGCTAAGTAGCCACCTACAATAGCAATACCCATCGCTCCAATCGGCATACCAATATTACTGGTGAGGTAGTCGAGTAAATCGAAAAATGTTCTACCCGCAAATTTCACATCAGATAAGGTGCTGAAGCTCAATGAGCAGATTACCCCAATTGCGGCCAAAACAATAGTTATGACTAGGATACTTTGCTTACGGGCTAATCTGTATTGATCAACCAAGAATTGCACGCTCATCTCAATCATGCTGATGGCGCTCGTCAATGCGGCCACCGTTAAACAGGCGTAAAACAAGATGGCAAAGAATTGTCCAAAGGGCAATTGCGCAAAGACCGCAGGCATCGTTACAAACGTCAAACCGGGGCCTGCTGCCGGATTTAATCCAAAGGCAAACACGGCGGGCATAATCATCAAACCGCCCAAAATTGCTGCAATGACAGCCAAGAACGTAATCCACGCAACAGACGTTGGAAGGTTGACATCGTCACTTAAGTAGGAGCCATAGTTCATCATGGAACCAGAGCCCAAGGAGAGCGAGAAAAAGGCAAAGCCCAAGGCGTTTAAAAGGGAGTCGCCATTAAAAACGGAAGGGTCAAACTTAAACATGAAGTCGACACCTGCCCAAGCGCCAGGCAACGTCAAACCACGAACGATTAATAAAAGCATTAAAAGAAAGAGCATCGGCATCAAAATTTTGGAGATGCGCTCGATGCCCTTTTCAACACCAAAGGCGATGACAGCAACGCTTAAAAGCAGGAATGAAATTTGCATGCCAATGACTTTGGGCCCGTTGGTCACAAACTGATCAAAGGTACCACCAAGCTTGGACGTATCGCTAATGAGACCTTGCCCCATGAGGGCATCGACAAAATAGTTTAAGCACCAGCCGCCGATCACTTGGTAAAAGGCCATGATAAGAAAGCCCGCCAAGACGCTGATGACGCCCACAATGCTCCAGTGTTTGCCACCAAAATGAGGAAGGGCGCGGGCGGGGCCACCACGTGCTGCGCGGCCCAGAGACATTTCAATGAGCATCACAACGAGGCCCACGGCAATGGTCAGTAAGATGTAGGGGAGAATGAAGGCAGAACCGCCATTGGTACCAGCCATGTAGGGGAATTTCCAGATGGCACCGAGGCCGACCGCGGAGCCGGCACTGGCTAAAATAAAGCCCAAACGCGATCCCCAGACGGATCGCGTGATCGTAGAAGTAGACATAGTTAAAGTCCTGTTGTTAGTAGCATGAGAATAACCAGTGCGG
>USIM01000149.1 GCA_900554675.1 uncultured Sutterella sp. | reverse complement strand
TGGAAAATTGAAACAGAATATATAAGAGCATTTACCCAGTGATCTCAAAAATTGAATTTTATGAGAAAAATACATCAATAATATAGTAGCATATGCTAACTAAAACGATTGACAGAGTACCCCATAGGGGTATACAATAATGCTGGTTTCAGAATATCTTTTTATGATTGAATGGAAGAAAATGTCAGCTGATGCTACCTGGAATTATGCACCGGGTATCAACTGTGTTCGACTTGAAATATCATAATGAATCTGAAAAGTAAATTGAAAAATGACCACTGAAGAACTTTCCAAGAGCTTTGAACCAGCTGAAATTGAAAAACGTTGGTATCCCATTTGGGAGCAACGTGGCTACTTCAAGGCTAGCGTTGATCCTTCCAAACCCAGTTTTGCCGTGCAGTTACCTCCTCCGAATATTACGGGGATTTTGCACATGGGCCATGCCTTTAACCAAACCGTTATGGATACGCTCGTTCGTTTCCATCGCATGAAGGGTTACAACACAACGTGGGTTCCTGGCACTGACCATGCTGGCATTGCCACTCAGATCGTTGTCGAACGCCAATTGGAAAAGCAAGGCATTTCTCGTCGCGATATGAAGCGCGAAGACTTTATTGCCAAAATTTGGGAATGGCAAAAGTTCTCTGGTGGGACGATCTTGCAACAAATGCGTCGCATGGGTGACTCGGTTGATTGGGACCGTCTCTACTTCACCATGGACGAAAATCTCTCCAAAGTCGTTGTAGAAACCTTTGTTCGCTTATATGAAGACGGCTTGATCTATCGTGGCAAGCGTTTAGTAAACTGGGACCCTAAGTTGCAAAGCGCAGTGAGCGACTTAGAAGTAGAAAGCGTTGAAGAGGAAGGTCACCTTTGGGAAATTCGTTATCCTGCCGCCGACGGTGGTGAGGGTGTTGTTGTTGCAACCACGCGTCCTGAAACGCTTTTCGGTGACCAAGCCGTTGCTGTTCACCCTGAAGACGAACGTTACAAGCACTTAGTCGGCAAGATGCTTAAGTTGCCGTTATGCGATCGTGAAATTCCTGTGATTGCTGACGAATACGTTGACCGTGAGTTCGGTTCTGGCTGCGTAAAGATCACGCCGGCTCATGACTTTAATGACTTTGCAGTTGGTCAACGTCATCATCTTGAAGCAGTTAGCGTCTTAACCAAGACCGCTAAGATGAACGAAAATGTTCCAGCCAAGTATCAAGGCATGGACCGTTACGAATGCCGTAAAGCCTGCGTGAAAGACTTAGAAGAAGCCGGTCTTTTAGTTACCATCAAAAAGCACAAGCACATGGTACCGCGCGTTACTCGTACCAATGAAGTGGTTGAGCCGATGTTAAGCGAACAATGGTACATGGCTATGACCAAGGCTGCTCCTGCAACCGCCATGTTCCCGGGCAAGTCAATTGGTGAAATTGGCCTCGAAGCTGTTGAATCCGGTGAAGTTAACATTCAACCGAAGGAATGGCGTGGTGTCTATCGTCAATGGTTGGAAAACCTTCAAGATTGGTGTTTGTCTCGCCAACTTTGGTGGGGTCATCAAATCCCGGCTTGGTATGACGAAGAAGGCAACGTCTACGTTGCTCATAATGAAGAAGAAGCACAAGCTAAAGCGGGTGAAGGTGTCAAACTCACTCGTGACGAAGACGTCTTGGATACGTGGTTCTCTTCTGCCATGGTCCCCTTCTCCACGATGGGCTGGCCTGATGAAAAGACGATGAGCGAAAAGGGCTATGACCTCTTCTTGCCGAGCTCCATGCTTGTGACCGGTTACGACATCATCTTCTTCTGGGTGGCTCGTATGGTCATGATGACGCGCTACTTCACCGGTCGTGTTCCGTTTAAGGGCGTGTATTTGCACGGTTTGGTGCGTGATGCTGAAGGCAACAAGATGTCTAAGAGTGAAGGTAACACCCTTGACCCCTTGGACATCATGGACGGGATCGATCTCGAAAGCTTGGTCGTGAAAAACACCCGTGGCTTGCGTCAACCTGAAAAGGCTCCGATCGTTGAAGCCAAGTTGCGCAAGAACTATCCCAACGGTATCGCTATGCATGGCGCTGACGCTTTGCGCTTTACGATGGCTGCTTTCGCCACGCTCGGTCGCAACATCAACTTCGATACGCGCCGTGCCGAAGGTTATCGTAACTTCTGCAACAAGCTCTGGAACGCCACGCGCTTTGTGTTGATGAACGTTCAAGGCAAGGACTGCGGTTTGGGCGAAGATAAGACGATGGAATTGAGTTTCGTTGATCAATGGATTTTGTCCGAACTCGATCGCACGATTAACGAAGTGGAAAAGGCCTTTGCCGAATGGCGCTTGGATAATGCTGCCAATGCCATCTACTCCTTCGTTTGGGACACGTACTGTGACTGGTACTTGGAATTGACCAAGGTCCAATTAAATAACGGTAACGAAGCCCAACAACGTGCAACGCGTCATACCTTGATCACGGTCTTGGAAGCTGTTTTGCGCTTGGCTCACCCGATCATTCCGTTTATCACGGAAGAATTGTGGCAAAAGGTCAGTACCGTTGCCGGTACGCGCCAAGAGGCTGAAGAAACCTCCATCATGATTCAAGATTATCCGACGGCCACGTTTGCTCAAGATACGGGCGATGCTGTTCAAAAGATGAAGCTCACGCAAGCCATGATTGACGCCATCCGTAACTTGCGCGGTGAAATGGAATTATCTCCCTCTCAACGCGTGCCCTTGGTGGTTGAAGGCAACAGCGAAATGCTTGAAACGGTTGCTCCGTACATCAAGCACTTGGCTCGTATTGCTGAAGTGGAGATCACGGACAACATCAATAAGGCTGCCGAAGGCTCTATCGCTCCTGTGGCCATCGTTGATGACTACAAGCTCATGCTCGTGGTAGAAATTGACGTTGAAGCCGAACGCGCTCGTTTGACGAAGGAAGCCACGCGTCTTGAAGGCGAAATCAAGAAGGCTCAAGGCAAACTCGGTAACGAACGTTTTGTTTCCAAGGCCCCTGAAGCTGTGGTTGCTCAAGAACGTGAACGTTTGGAAAGCTTTACCAAGCTCTTGGAAAAGGTCAACGAACAATTGGCCAAGTTGCCCCAAGCCTAATCTTTAGGTATCCACTTAAAGCCCGAAATCAAATGTCGATTTCGGGCTTTTTCTTATCCTCCGTTTTTTCCCTTATTTTT
>USIM01000148.1 GCA_900554675.1 uncultured Sutterella sp. | reverse complement strand
GCAGTCGTTAAGGATTACAACGGAGAATCCAGTCCCACCCAATATCAGCGAGTTTGTGATTTTTTCGGTATTGATGCTATACGAGCTTACAGTCCCCAGGCCAAGGGGCGAATAGAACGACTGTTTAAAACTCTACAAAACCGCTGGCCAAAAGAGTTTCAACTTAAAGGCATTGACAGTATCGGGAAAGCTAATGATCGGATCACTGATTACATTGAGCGCCACAATGAGCGTTTTAGCCTAAAGGCTAGCTCGCTGCAGGATGCTCATGTAAAGCTACGCGATGAGGATTGGGAGTCAGTACATCGGGTTTGCGCTCAATGGTACCCAAGAAAATTATCCAAACAATTAACGTGTCGCTTTAAGTCGACTCAATTGCAAGTGATTGCTCAACAACGAATGTCATTGGCATTGCAAAGCGTTAATGTTATCGAGTATGAAGACGGTCGACTGGAATTGTTGTGGTCGCATGTGCAAGGTAATCGGCAGGTGCAAACGTTGTTGCCATTTAAACAGGCACAGCTTGATCAAATCCCGGAATTTAAGGTTTTTGAAACAACGAAAACTGTCGATGCGCGCTTGGACAAGATACGAATGAGCGAGCAAAGCCGTCGATTTAATTGGGTGAACCGACGACGACAGGCCGCTGAAGAAGCACTCAAAAAGAGGGAGAAAGAGGTCAAGGAAATGGAACAACGAGCCGGCAAGCTAAGTTCCCCCTCTGAAATCTAAACTCCCCTGAATGAATTGTGCCTTAACAGAGACAAAGATGGTGGTGTTGCGAACGTGGGTAGAGCTGTTTCGCTACGCTTCACAGCTCTACCCACAGTTGTTTAAATAGAGTTTGTGAAGAGCAAAATTTTGCTCTTCAGAAAAAGGATATTTGGAAAGAAAAGAAGACTGTCTTTTTATGTCTTAAATTCCCGTTGTGTAGTTTGTCCTAAAATCGCGTTGCTATAACAAAAACTTAATTTTTTTGCCTAAAGTGTTTCAAATAGGCTAAAATGCATTGTTAATCTAAAAACGCCACCTAGTGGCGAGTGCCGAATTCCTTTTCTTTTTTTTCGACAGAGGTTAACATGCGTATTAGACAGAAGGCTCTTACCTTCGATGACGTGCTTCTCGTTCCGGCTCACTCGGAAATCCTTCCTCGAGACACGATCCTCACCACCAAAATCACCCGCAACTTAAGCTTGAACATTCCGATGGTCTCCGCTGCTATGGACACCGTGACGGAATCTGGCTTGGCCATTGCTTTGGCTCAAGAAGGTGGCGTCGGTTTCATCCACAAGAACATGACGGCTAAGCAACAAGCCGCTGAAGTGGCTCGCGTTAAACGTCACGAAGCCGGTATGGTTGCTGACCCCATCACTGTTACGCCAGGCATGACCGTTGGCGAAGTGTTGCGTGTTAGCCGTGAACGTCACATCTCCGGTCTTCCGGTGGTTGACGGCCGTAAGGTTTTGGGTATGGTCACCTCCCGTGACTTGCGCTTTGAAACGCGCATGGACATCCCTGTTTCTCAAATCATGACGCCGGCAGAACGCTTGGTGACGGTTCGCGAAGGCGCAAGCTTGGACGATGCCAAGCGCTTGATGCACGAACACCGCGTTGAACGTGTGTTGGTTGTTGATGCTGACTTCAACCTCTCTGGTTTGATGACCGTTAAGGACATCATCAAGGCCGGTTTGCACCCCAATGCCGCTAAGGACTCTCATGGTCGCTTGTTGGCTGGGGCTGCTGTTGGCGTTGGTGCCGGTACGGAAGAACGTATTGAATTGTTGGTCAACGCCGGTGTTGACGTGATCGTAGTTGACACGGCTCACGGCCACTCCAAGGGCGTGCTCGATCGCGTTGAATGGGTTAAGAAGAACTACCCCGACTTGCAAGTGATCGGTGGTAACATCGCTACGCCTGAAGCTGCTTTGGCTTTGGTCGATCGTGGTGCTGACGGCGTTAAGGTCGGTATCGGCCCGGGTTCTATTTGTACGACCCGTATCGTTGCCGGTGTCGGTGTTCCGCAAATCACGGCCGTTGCTACGGTTGCTGACGCATTGAAGGACACGGGCGTTCCGTTGATCGCTGACGGCGGTATCCGCTTCTCTGGCGACATTGCTAAGGCCATCGCAGCCGGTGCCAATGCCGTGATGATGGGTGGTATGTTCGCCGGTACCGATGAAGCTCCGGGTGAAGTGGTTCTCTACCAAGGTCGCTCCTTCAAGAGCTACCGCGGCATGGGCAGCCTTGGCGCTATGACCAAGGGTTCTGCTGACCGCTACTTCCAAGACAACAATTCCGGCAACATCGACAAGTTCGTTCCGGAAGGTATCGAAGGTATGGTTCCGTACAAGGGCCCGCTCGCTCAAATCGTTTATCAAATGATCGGTGGCTTGCGCTCTTCCATGGGCTACTGCGGTTGTGCTACGATTGACGAAATGCGCAATCGTGCTGAATTCGTCGAAATCACGGCCGCCGGCTGGCGTGAATCTCACGTCCATGACGTCCGTATTACGAAGGAAGCTCCGAACTACCGTCAAGAACACTAATCTTGATTAGTTAAGAAAAAGCGCGAAACATTTCGCGCTTTTTCTGGTTTTAACCACATAGAAAGGCCAAAAAATCATGGCTCATGATCGTATTCTCATCCTTGACTTCGGCTCTCAAGTCACGCAGTTGATCGCACGTCGCGTGCGCGAAGCTCACGTGTACTGCGAAGTTTGTCCCAACGATGTCAGCGAAGAATTTATTCGCGAATTTAACCCCAAAGGTATTATTTTGTCGGGCTCTCACATGAGCGCCTATGAAGAAAATAATGACCAAGCAAGCGAAGCCGTTTTCTCAGCCGGCGTTCCTGTTTTGGGGATCTGCTACGGTATGCAAACCATGGCTCAACAATTGGGTGGCAAGGTTGAAAATATTGGTAAGCGTGAATTCGGTTACGCTGAAGTGAAGTCTCACGCCAATAACCGTTTGTTTGACGGTATCGAAGATTTTAAAAACGAAGAAGGCGACTCTATCCTCAAGGTTTGGATGAGCCACGGTGACAAGGTCACGCAAATCCCGCCCGGATTTGAAGTGATGTGCTCCACGCCCTCTTGCCCCATTGCCGGGATGTGTGATGAAAAGCGCGGGTTTTATGCCGTGCAATTCCACCCGGAAGTCACGCACACCGTCAAGGGTCGCGATCTTTTAAATCGCTTCG
>USIM01000147.1 GCA_900554675.1 uncultured Sutterella sp. | reverse complement strand
CGCCAACACGAACTACCTCTCGTTATTGATGAGATCCAACGTGTTCCTACCTTATTTCGTCAAGTAAAAGCAGAAGTCGACAAGTCGATTGAAGGAGGGAGAGTTTGGATTTCTGGTTCACAAAGATTTTCTTTGATGAAAGGTGTGGGAGACTCTTTGGCGGGGCGCTTGTTTGAAGTGCATTTGATGCCACTAAGTATTTACGAACGTGAAGGTAAGGGTTTGATGCAAGTGCCTTACGTTCCTAGCAAGGACTTCAAGAATGAACTTTCTCAAAAGTCACCTCAACAAACATGGAAGGTTATTTGGCAAGGTGCTTGGCCAAAAGTTATTGGAATGAGTCAAAAGGAGAGAGCTCAGTTTTTTGAAGCCTTTATTCAAACTTTTATTGATCGTGATATCCGAACATTGGGCAACATTGAAAAAGTCATGGATTTTAGAAAATTCATGGTCGCTTTAGCCATGAGAACAGGTCAAGAGCTTCGTTTGAATAAATTAAGTGAACTCACAGGTGTATCTGCACTCACGGCGAAACGTTGGCTTTCCATTGCCGAAGCAAGTGGAATCATTTATTTGCTGCGACCTTTTTCAACAAATGCGACAAAAACCTTAACAAAGTCTCCAAAAGTCTATTTCACCGATACGGGGTTGGCTGCTTATTTGTGTGGCTTTTCAACACCGGAAGAAATGCAGCAAGATATGAATGCTGGGGCTTTCTTTGAAACTTTTGTTGTTGTCGAAATTCTCAAAAGTTGGAGACACAATGGGTTTGAGCCTGACTTGTATTTCTATCGCGATGCTAAAAAGCAGTCTGAAATTGATCTTTTAATCCATGCTAATGGTGCTTATCATCCCGTTGAAATTAAGATGTCAGGACATCCGAATTATGCAATGGCTCGCCATTTTGATGAGTTAAAGGGGATGGGAATTAAGGTTGGTCAGGGAGTTGTGATTTGTAATACCGAAGAGATGCGCTATTTGAGTGACGATGTTGTCGCTCATTCAATTTGGAAAATCTAGAGCAAAGTTAAACACAAAGAGGTATCGAAAGAACCCCGATACCTCTCAGATATTGAATGAAAGTTAATTAACTAAGCCCGTTAACTTTTTTCGCAAAGCTCACAAAAACCTTCAAAGCCACCGGCAAGTTCGTTTCATCTTGCACATCGAAGTCAGGACGGTGGTGGCCCTTATGTTCGCAACCGAACATGAAGAAACCTGCTTGACCGCCGTGATTAGCGATGCGACGGATGTGCCAAGAGCAGTCTTCAGAGCCGGAAGCTGCGTGCGTACGAGGCAACACTTTGATGTCGGGAACATCGTGCATGGCTTCTTCTAACTTATCGAAAAGCTTCGGGCACGGAACGAGCGTTGAGGCTTCACCCACGCGTTCAACCTTGGCTTCCACTTGATAGGCTTTTTCAACGCCGGCAATGATGTGTTCGACGTTGTCAGCCAAGAAGTCATTGACCTCTTGCGTTTCACCGCGCACTTCCATTTGCATGGTGGCGTGAGCAGCAACAATGTTTCGACCTTCACCGGCAACCAACTTACCGATGGCCACACGGGAGTCACCGTCACCGTGACGGGGAATGCCTTGGATCATCATCGTGGCGCAAGCGGCGGCAACCAATGCGCTATGGCCCTTGTGAGGAGCGTTACCGGCATGAGCTTCCAAGCCCTTAAAGGTAATATCAAACTTAGACGAAGCTAAAAAGCCCCCGTCCATCACAGCGACTTCACCGCTCTTGCAGGAGCCGCCCACGTGGCTGCCAACAAACCAATCGATATCGTCCAAAATGCCGGATTCCGACATCGGGCGAGCTCCGCGAACACCTTCTTCGGCCGGTTGGAACAAGATTTTAAATTTGCCGCAAAGTTCATCTTTGTGGTCAACGATCCAGTGAGCAAGGGCTAAACCCGTAGCGGTATGAGCGTCATGACCGCAGGCGTGCATGAGGCCCGGGCGTTCGCTCACGAAACCGAGTTTGGCTGGCAAATGGCTGGGATCGGTGGATTCACGAACGGGGAGAGCGTCCATATCAAAACGGAAACCTGTCGTGGGGCCGGGACGACCCGTATCAATGAGGGCAACAGCACCTGTGTAGCCTTCGCATTCGTCAATAAATGATTGCGGAACGCCTTGCTTGAGAGCGCGAGCAATGGCATCTTGCACCAATTGTTCATTGCGACCCATGACAAATTGGGTATTGATCACTTTCGTGCCGACCAAATACGGGATGCCCCAGTCTTTGAGTTGGCGACAGACAAGCCACATCGTTTCAAATTCCGTCCAACCTTCTTCGGGACGGCGGTGAATCGCACGGCGATTTGCGATGGCTTCTTGGATATATTGATTCAACATTGGAGAACTTCCTTTCATTCAAAGAACTTAGTCATTATCGTACTGAAATGTTGGGAACGATATAGGGGAAGTTCTCAAGTGAGTTAACTGTTATCGCATTTGAAAGCGCTCTTGCCACTGCTCGGTGGCCACTCGATAAAACGCATCAAGGGAATCTGCACCAATTCTGGGGAATCCAAAGAAAGTCCAGACCCATTCACACTGTGCCAATAAGTCATCCGTGAGTGGCGTAGCACCGGCTTGTTTACTCAATTTTTCACTTCGATCATTTAAGACCAAGGGAATGTGCATGTAGTGAGGAACGGGGAAACCCAAAGCGCGGTAGATGGCGATTTGACGTGCCGTGTTGTCGATAAGATCGGCACCTCTGACAATGTGATTAATCCCCTGATCGTGATCGTCGACAATGACCGCCAATTGATAAGCAAAAAGCCCGTCGGCGCGTTTGATGACAAAGTCGCCCACTTCTTTTTCAACGTCTTGTGTGAAGGGGCCCATCCATCGATCGGTAAAGGTGATCGGCGTACTGTTGGTTAAAAAACGCCAAGCACGAATGGGTTTATCTGTACCCGCACGGCAGGTGCCTGGGTAGTGATTGGGGTTGGTGCTATTGATGTTGGCTTTATTAATGTCGGAGCGTGAGCAAGAGCACCCGAAAACGTGGCCGTCACGTTTGAGTTTTTCAAGAATTTCTTCATAGCGATCAGCTCGATCGCTTTGAAAAATAATCGGAGCATCGCTCGGCATCTCAAGTCGTTTTAATGTTTCAAGAATACTTCGCGACCACTCATCTTTACAGCGAGTTTGATCAACGTCTTCAATGCGGATAAGCCAACGACCGTTGTGCGCACGCGCATCCACAAAGCTTGCAATGGCAGCTGCAAG
>USIM01000146.1 GCA_900554675.1 uncultured Sutterella sp. | reverse complement strand
GAACCCACCGAAGGTGGTGTACAGGTTAAAACCTGTGCACTACCCGTAGGAATCCACTTACTTTAGTAGGTGGAGGATGTCAAACTCTTCATATTGACGGTTCCCGCTAGCAATTGGGTGATTGTTAACGTGGGTTTCGTGTGTGAGCCCAATGGCCCGTGTTTAATTCCGGTGGCTCCGGGCTTAATGGCACCCTCAAGCGTGGTCGTTGCCGGTATGGCGCTTGTTTTGCGCAATGCTGTTCAAGCTTTCATCGGTGCCTCATTTTCCTTAGTGGCCGTGACCATTGGGACACTTCTATCGGCGCTTTTTGCCGAACCTGCTTTGGTCATCGCTTCAGCAACGGCCTTTTGTTTTTCTGAGTTGGCTGATTTTGCGGTCTACACTCCGATGCGAAAGCGTTTTCCGGCATTCTTAGTCGTGATGGCAGGCCTTGTGGGCTCTTTTGTCGATAGCGCTATCTTCTTGTCGCTTGCCTTTGGCAGTATTGATTTCATCGTCGGTCAAGTGTTGGGGAAATTATGGATGTCTTTGTTGGCCGGCGTCATTATTCGATATTTCCGCTCCCATTGGGTAACGAATCCCAAGTTTTAAGCATTTTTGCATCTCTAAGCTCTTTTTCTCATTGAAGAATCCCAAAGAGATACGTTAAAATTTTCGCCTCGTTTCCGCGCTGGTTTGTTCTACCGGGTCTTGCGGTTGCCGATTTTCTTAACAATTCGGAGGCTCTTATGTCGCATAAGTGGCTGCAACACCAAACGCTTTGCGGTTGGGTTGCTTTAACGCTTTTTATTCTCACGATTCCGGTGGGTAACTGGGTCGTTGTCAACGTTGGTTTGGTTTGTGAACCGAACGGTCCTTGTTTAATTCCTGTGGCGCCCGGCCTTATGGCACCGTCTGCGGTGATGATCGCAGGGCTCGCGCTCGTTTTACGTAACGCCGTGCAAGCCTTCTTAGGCGCCTACTTTTCCTTGTTGGCCGTGGCCGTCGGTACGTTTTTATCAGCTTTTTTTGCTGAACCCTCATTGGTTGTGGCTTCGGCTGCTGCCTTTTGCTTTTCAGAACTTGCTGACTTCGCCGTCTACACCCCGATGAGAAAGCGTTTCCCTGCTTTCTCTGTGGTGATGGCAGGCTTGGTGGGTTCCATTATCGATAGCGCTATTTTCTTGTCGCTTGCCTTCGGTAGCATCGATTTCATCGTCGGCCAAGTGTTGGGCAAATTCTGGATGTCTTTGTTGGCTGGCGTCATTATTCGCTATTTCCGAGCTCAATTGGCAGAGCAAGTTAAGTTTTAAAAACGCTTAATAATCAATTGTCTTTTCGATAAGCCTTGAGGTCCTTTTGGATTTCAGGGCTTATTTTTTAGCCTCGGTCTTGAAAAAATAGGATTCGTCCCCATATATCAATCATCGTAACAATAAAACCCATAACGGAGTCATAAATCCATGCAAGATCCCGTGAAGAACGAAGCTGAAGAAATGAAGACCTGTGGTCAAGAAGGTTGTGCCTGCGAGCAAGAATGCGCAGCACAATGCGAAGCTTCTCAAGAACCTGTCGTTGCAACCACTGAAGAAGCTAAGGAACCCACGATTGAAGAATTGTTGGTGGCCATGAAGGCTGAAAACGACAAGTTGCAAGACATGTACATGCGCGCGTTGGCCGAAATGGAAAACGGTCGTCGTCGTGCCGAAGAGTCTGTCGAAAAGGCTCATAAGTTCGGTGTGGAAAAGTTCGCAAAGAACCTTTTGCCGGTGCTCGATAGCTTGGAAAAGGCTTTGGAATTGTCCGCCGACAAAACCTCTCCCATGATGCAAGGCGTTGAAGCGACCTATCGTCAATTCATCCAAGCCATGGAAAGTAGCGGCATGGTTGAAATCAATCCGGTTGGCGAGGCTTTTGACCCCACGCGTCATCAAGCCATCTCTATGGTGCCCCCGCAAGAAGGTCAAGGCTCCGGCGTTGTGGCTCAAGTCTATCAACGTGGCTGGATTTTAAATGAACGCGTGCTTCGTGCCGCCATGGTGAGCGTGACGCAGTAACAAGTTTTTGGAGAAATGAAAAAAAGTTACATTTCTCCCCTTGAAAAAGCATCTAGCAACCCCATATGAGAGTTAGATGCATGAGGAATGCGGTGAAATCCGCCCTCTACGTACAGATTTCAAACAAAAAGGAAATTTAAAAATGGCAAAGATTATTGGTATTGACTTAGGTACGACGAACTCTGCAGTTGCCGTAATGGAAGGCGACAAGGTTCGTGTGATTGAAAATAGTGAAGGTGCTCGTACCACGCCGTCCATCGTTGCCTACATGGACAACGGTGAAGTTTTGGTCGGTGCTACGGCCAAGCGTCAAGCTGTGACGAACCCGAAGAACACGTTGTTTGCTGTCAAGCGTTTGATCGGCCGTCGTTTTGATGATGCTGAAGTTCAACGCGACATCAAGTTGATGCCCTTTACGATCGCTCGTGCTGAAAACGGCGACGCTTGGGTTAGCGTTTTGGAAGACAAGAAGCTCGCTCCGCAACAAGTTTCTGCTGAAGTTTTGCGCAAGATGAAGCAAACGGCTGAAGACTACTTGGGCGAAACGGTCACGGAAGCCGTGATTACGGTTCCTGCTTACTTTAACGACAGCCAACGTCAAGCAACGAAGGATGCTGGCCGTATCGCTGGTCTCGAAGTCAAGCGTATCATCAACGAACCGACCGCTGCTGCTTTGGCTTTCGGTTTGGATAAGGCCGGTCAAGGCGACAAGAAGATTGCCGTTTATGACTTGGGCGGTGGTACGTTCGATATCTCCATTATTGACTTGGCCGATGTTGACGGCGACAAGCAATTTGAAGTGCTCTCTACGAACGGTGACACGTTCTTGGGCGGTGAAGACTTTGACCAACGTATCGTTGATTTCTTGATCACGGAATTCAAGAAGGACACGGGCGTGGACTTGAGCAAGGACATCATCGCTTTGCAACGCTTGAAGGACGCTGCTGAAAAGGCCAAGATCGAATTGTCCAGCCGCCAAGAAACGGAAGTGAACCTCCCGTACATCACGGCTGACGCAACGGGCCCGAAGCACATGAACATCAACTTGACGCGTTCTAAGTTTGAAAGCATGGTTGAAGACTTGGTCATGCGCACGATCGAACCGTGCCGTAAGGCTTTGGCTGATGCCGGCTGCTCTGCCAGCGACATCACCGGATATCAGTGGTATCAGGCCACCAAGAACGATAATGACTATACTAAGGGCAACGCCTTGTCCA
>USIM01000145.1 GCA_900554675.1 uncultured Sutterella sp. | reverse complement strand
TAGAGCTTAACCACTTAATGCCTTCGCGACGCATCATATCTTCAGCAGATTGAATTTCGTTGCGGCAGTTATCTAGCGAAGCGTAACGGCTACCGGGGCGACGTTCGTTGCGAATTTGAGACAAACGTTCAGGAGCAATGGATAAACCAAAAAGTTTGTCGCGCATGCCTTGAAGAACTTCTGGCAATTCACCACGTTCAAAGTCTTCAGGAATTAACGGGTAGTTGGCACATTTCACACCGAATTGCATCGCTAAGAACAAGCTCGTCGGCGTCTTACCGGAGCGGCTCACACCCACCAAAATCACGTCAGCTTCATTTAAGCCCTTGTTCATTTGACCGTCATCGTGAGCCAAGGTGTAGTTGATGGCTTCGATACGACGGTTATAGCGTTCTTCGTCGGCAATCACATGGCTTCGGCCCATGGAATGAGCGCTCTTGTGGCCCGTTTCTTGCTCGATTTCCTTAATAAAGCTACGGAAGAACTCAATACGGAAACCTTGGCAGTGTTCGGTAAAGGTTTTGTGGATATTGACATCCACAAAGGTGGAGAACACTAAAGGACGAACACCCGTGGAGATGTAAGTTTCGTTAATTTTGTTTGCTGCGGAAATGGCTTTATCGGGCGTGTCGATAAAGGGCATGCGAACTTGGTCGTACTCAAGGTCAGAGAACTGAGTTAAAACCGAGTGAGCCAACGTTTCGGCCGTGATAGCCGTGGCGTCAGAAACGATAAAAACAGAACGTTTGCCACTTTTCGGAGTGGACTTAGGGGATGAAATGGTATTAAACATTTGTCCTTGTACCAAAAAATTACCCGAAATGTTTCGGTTGTCGCTACAATTCCATTATTCTAACAATCCATCTTTCTTTTGGGGGAAGAAAATGCCGCAAGGTCGTTTTGTATATCCGTTTAGCCAGCTGCGTATGACCGACGTCGATCGCGTTGGCGGTAAGAACGCCTCTTTGGGCGAATTGCTTAGCCAATTAACGAGCGCCGGGATTCGTGTGCCGGACGGTTTTGCCACGACTGCAGAAGCGTTTCGCTTGTTCTTATCTGAAAACAATCTCGAAGAACGCATCAATGAACGTTTGAAGGATCTCGACGTTGACGATGTTAAGGCTTTGGCCAAGGCCGGTGCCGAAATCCGTCAAATGATTGAAGATGCTCCCTTCCCTGCTACGCTCGAAGCTGAAATTCGCGAATTCTATGAATGGTTGAAAGAAGGCCAAGAAGAAATCAGTGTTGCCGTTCGTTCCTCTGCTACCGCAGAAGACTTGCCCGATGCCTCCTTTGCTGGTCAACAAGAAACGTTCTTGAACGTTGTCGGTATTGATCAAGTGTTGGCTCGTATGCGTGAAGTATTTGCTTCCTTGTACAACGACCGCGCTATCAGCTATCGCGTTCACAAGGGCTTTACGCATTCTGAAGTGGCCTTGTCTGCCGGTGTTCAACGTATGTGCCGCTCTGACCGCGGTGCTGCCGGTGTGATGTTCACGCTCGATACGGAAAGCGGTTTTGATCAAGTCGTCTTCGTTACGGCCAGCTATGGCTTGGGCGAAACGGTTGTTCAAGGTGCTGTTAACCCAGACGAATTCTATGTTCATAAGCCCATGCTCGAAGCCGGTAACTTCCCGATCATTCGTCGCACGTTGGGCAGCAAGTTGATCAAGATGGAATTTGATCCGGAAGGTGCCAAGGCCGGTCGTTCTGTCCGTACGGTTGACGTTCGTGACGAAGATCGTCGTCAATTTGCTATCACTGACGAAGACGTCATCGAATTGGCCAAGTTTGCTACGATCATTGAAAAGCACTACGGTCGTCCGATGGACATCGAATGGGGTAAGGACGGTATCGATGGCAAGATCTACATTTTGCAAGCTCGTCCCGAAACGGTTAAGAGCCGTCAAAACACCTCTGACGTTCAACAACGCTTCTTGTTAAAGAGCAAGGGTAAGGTGTTGGCTGAAGGTCGTGCTATCGGTCAAAAGATCGGTATCGGTGAAGTTCGCATCGTTCAAGACGCCAGCGAAATGGATCGCGTTCAAGCCGGTGACGTGCTCGTGACGGACATGACCGACCCGAACTGGGAACCGGTGATGAAGCGCGCCAGCGCTATCGTTACGAACCGTGGTGGTCGTACGTGCCACGCCGCTATTATTGCTCGTGAATTGGGTATTCCGGCTGTTGTCGGCTGCGGTGATGCAACTGAAAGCGTTCAAGAAGGTCAAGTGGTGACGGTTTCTTGCGCTGAAGGCGATACGGGTAGAATCTACGAAGGTCGTCAAGAAGTTCAAATCGAAGAGATCAAGCGTGGTGCTTTGCCGGAAATCCCGGTGAAGATCATGATGAATGTGGGTAACCCGCAATTGGCCTTCGAATTCCAATCCATCCCGAATAAGGGTGTGGGTTTGGCTCGCCTTGAATTCATCATCAATAACAACATCGGTATCCACCCGAAGGTTGTTTTGGACTACCCGAACGTTGACGGTGAATTGCGTGACGCCGTTGAACGTTTGAGCGCTGGCTACAAGAGCCCGGTCGACTTCTTCGAAAGCAAGATCGCTGAAGGCGTGGCTACGATTGCCGCTGCTTTCTGGCCCAAGAAGGTGATCGTTCGCTTGTCTGACTTCAAGAGCAACGAATACCGTAAGTTGATCGGTGGCGATCGCTACGAACCCGATGAAGAAAACCCCATGTTGGGCTTCCGCGGTGCTTCTCGCTACATCGCTAACACGTTTGCCGAGTGCTTCCGTATGGAATGCCGTGCCATGAAGTTTGTTCGTGACACGATGGGCTTGACCAACGTTGAATTGATGGTTCCGTTTGTTCGTACGGTTGACGAAGCCCGTCAAACGGTTGAAATCATGGAACGCAACGGTTTGAAGCGCGGTGAAAACGGTTTGCGCCTCAACATGATGTGCGAAATCCCGTCTAACGCTGTTTTGGCTGACAAGTTCTTGGACTACTTCGATGGCTTCTCCATCGGTTCCAACGACATGACGCAATTGACGTTAGGTTTGGACCGTGACTCCGGTCTCGTGGCTGCCAGCTTCGACGAACGCAACGAAGCCGTTAAGGTGATGTTGTCCATGGCCATCCGTGCCTGCCGTGCTCGTGGTAAGTACGTTGGTATTTGCGGTCAAGGCCCGTCTGACCATGAAGACTTGGCTCAATGGTTGATGGATGAAGGTATTGAATCCATCTCCTTGAACCCGGATACGGTGGTTGATACGTGGCGTCGTTTGGCTACGAAGTAATCGCTTA
>USIM01000144.1 GCA_900554675.1 uncultured Sutterella sp. | reverse complement strand
GAACCGGACTTGAAGTGATGGTTTATATTGAAGACCAACACCTTCTTTTTGCTCGCATTTTGGCTTTTCTACAAAAGAAACGCTTCTCCGTTTTAGATGCCCGCATCTACACGACGACCGACCAATATGCTCTCGATACATTCGTTGTGAGCGACAACGGCGGACGAGATTTAGATGGGTTAATTGATGACGTCAATCGTGAACTCACTGATTGGTTGCGTAACCCCAAACCGCTACCGGAAACAAAACCAGCCCGATTCTCCCGTCGCTCTCGCCACTTCCCGGTTGAGCCCATGATCAAAATTGAACCGGATGAATCCGGTCAAAACTATCTGCTCTCGGTGGTGTGCACGGACAGAATTGGACTTCTTTACGATATTGCTCGTGTCTTAAAGCAATACGGCATCAACCTTCAGACCGCAAAGATTATGACGATGGGTGAACGTGTGGAGGACGTTTTCTTGATTGACGGCCCGGCGTTAGCTGACATTGACACTACCGTCAAATTGGAAAATGCATTGATTGAAGCGGTCACTCCGAAGTTTCTCTGATGAGGCACGAAAAAATTATCTCTGACAACAAAAAGGCTTATTTGCCTCTATTGCTCCTTGCGAATGAATCTGGGCGCATGATTGATCGGTATTTGAATCGTGGGACGCTTTTTGTTCTCCAAAATGAGGTTGTCGAAACGGTCGGTGTTTGTGTCGTTACTGTGGAAGATAAAAAGACGATCGAAATTAAGAATCTTGCCATTGCTTCAAACTTTCAAAAGCAAGGTTGAGGGAGGTTTTTGATTGATCATGAGAAGAACACCTACAAGGGAAGGTATAAGGTATTACTTGTCGGCACCGACGAAAGTCCTGCTACCCTCCCCTTCTACGAAAAGTGTGGTTTTAGAATTTCGCACCGTATTAAAAATTTCTTTACAGACAACTATGAACAACCCATTATCGAAGATGGTGTGCAACTCATAGATATGATCGTTTTACAGCAAATCCTCTGTAAACATGAAGAGTGGCACAAGAATCAGACCACCACCCAAACCAATTAAGGTCCCAAACGTGCCGACGCACGTCCCGACCAAAATAAAATCAAGTATTTCCAGACTTTTCCTACGATCTCACTCGGCGGTGTCTTAGAGCAGCTTTACCGTTTGACTTAAAATGCCCGTCAAACCGACAGCTACTTTTTGCATCATCTCTTGAATTTCACTAAAGTCTAGCGCATTGGCACCGGCTAATCCCGCTCCCCAATTCACGCTCGCAGTCAGTAACGCATAATCCATGCCGAGTTCTCGTGCCAATGCTGCCTCAGGCATCGCGGTCATACCCACCATATCCGCACCATCCATCACCATGCGACGAACTTCGGCGGCCGTTTCTAAGCGAGGACCTTGCGTACAGGCGTAACACCCTTTGGGCTCAACATAAATCTTCAAATCTTTGGAGGCCTCTAAAAGGGCCTGACGCAAAGATTCAGAGAAAGGATTCGTGAAGTCAACGTGTTGGTTTTCAAACCCTTCGCATCCCCAATAGGTCGACTCACGTCCCGATGTGTAATCAATGATTTGATCGGGTAGAGAATAGTGACCAGGAGCGTTTTCAGCCGACATTCCGCCAACCGTGCCCGTTGCCAAAATTTTCGTCACCCCCAAATGTTTTAAGGCGAGCATTTGCGCACGAGACGGAATCATATGAGGCGCATAGCGATGATCTTTCCCATGACGGTGCAAAACCACAATCTCTTTTCCTGCCAAGTGACCCACCGTTACATCCACATCGCCAAATCGCGTTTGAACAACTTTTTCTTCTGCGTTTTCAATTCTCAGGGCTTGCATCCCACTGCCCACAACTAAAGCGATCATGACAGTGCTTCCCCTTTCAAGAGTTTGAGCATTTGTTCTTCATCAATGACGGCCACCCCCAAAGATTGGGCCTTTTCCAATTTGCTACCGGCCTCTGCACCCGCAACGACATAACTCGTCTTTTTACTCACGGAACCTGACACCTTTGCACCTTGTGCTAAAAGAAGTGCTTTGGCTTCTTCGCGTCCCATCGTCGGAAGCGTACCTGTTAACACGAAGGTTTTCCCAGAAACCAAGTCATTGGTTACTTGTTCGGCTGGTGTCCCCCAATGAATGCCTACATTCATTAATTGGGCGATCACATCACGGTTATGTTCTTCTTCAAAGAAGTGAATAATGGAAGCCGCAATCACCTCTCCCACATCGGCCACTTGAAGTAATTCTTCAGTACCCGCAGCCATCAAAGCATCCAGTGTTCTAAAGTGCGCTGCCAAGTCTCGTGCCGTACTTTCTCCCACATGACGGATACCTAAGGCATAGATGAAACGTGCAAACGTCGTCTCTTTACTCTTTTCAATAGCCGCAACTACCTTTTGAGCCCTCTTTTCACCGAAACGCTCAAGGGCCATCAACTTGTTGTCGCTTAACGTGTAAATATCAGCGGGCGTTGCGATAAGCTCAGCATCAAGCAATTGGTCGATAACCTTATCCCCCATCCCGTCAATATTTAAAGCTAAACGAGAGGCAAAGTGAACAAGCGACTCTTTGCGCTGAGCCGGACAGAAAAGTCCGCCCGTGCAACGCGTATCTTTTTCCTCTTCATCTCTGAACGTTTCACTGCCACAAATCGGGCAAACACTCGGCATCACAAAAGGCGTTTCATTGCCTTCGCGGAGTTCTTTTTTAACGGATACCACTTCAGGAATCACGTCTCCGGCACGGCGGACAATCACATGATCCCCAATCATTAAACCAAGTTCAGCAATGATGTCTTCGTTGTGGAGTGTGGCATTAGAAATCGTCACGCCACCGACGAAGACGGGCTTTAAACGAGCCACCGGAGTCAACTTCCCCGTACGGCCCACTTGAACATCAATACCGATAACCTGCGTCATTGCCTCTTCAGGAGGGTACTTGTGAGCGCATGCCCAACGGGGTTCTCGAGAGATAAAGCTCAATTCTTCTTGTAAGCGCAGGTCATTAACCTTGTAAACAACGCCATCAATATCAAAGGGGAGACTCGCGCGAATTTCTCGTACGTGATCGTGGAAAGCCGCCAATGCTTTCCACCCTTTAACCACTTCTCGCTCTTTGGCTACCGGAAAACCAAAGCGACTAAGTTCATCCAAAATGCCGGAGTGGGTCGCTGCTAACGAGTGAGACACTTCCCCCACTCCATAGGCATAGAAACGCAAACGACGCTTGGCAGTCACTTTAGGATCCAACTGACGCAAGCAACCGGCAGCAGCATTTCGCGGATTGACGAAGGTCT
>USIM01000143.1 GCA_900554675.1 uncultured Sutterella sp. | reverse complement strand
TTGAGGTCGCCTTCAGATAAGTTAGAAGCTTGGCGCGATTTTATGGCCGCTAAACATCGCCTGTTAGGGATTTAAATCCATCAAGCATTAAAAAAGGGCTCTCGATATTTTGAGGGCCCTTTGACTTAGTCACTTCAATACTAGTGGCGTTTTTCTTCACCGATCAAGTGAGTCGAGTCGTACTCACGTTGATTCTTGCGGTGCTTTAAGATCACCAACAACATCGAAACCATCACGAAGCTGCCAAAGATCAACATCGTGGTCGGCACGCTCAAATTCATCGTGATTAATAAAGAGTAGATGCCGAGCATTACGAGAATGGAAAGATTTTCGTTAAAGTTTTGAACGGCAATGGATTTACCGGCACTCATCAGCACGTAACCTCTGTGTTGCAAGAGGGCATTCATCGGGACAACGAAGAAACCGGCGCAGATGCCAACGACCACCATGATGGCACCGGCGACCCACATGCCCCATGTGACCATGAAGCCAGCGATTTCGATGCCGCCAGCGGGCATCATCGATTGTTCAAAGTAGGCTGCGCCCGTAACCAATACACCCATCAAAATCCCCATCGGTAAGACCTTTAAGGAGTCCTTTAGGGAAACGAGTTGTGCTGCCAAAACAGCACCGATGGCAATACCGACAGAGACCACAGCTTGGAGGATAGCGCCTTGAGACAAGTCCATGCCCAAAGCGTATTCAGCCCACTTCAAAACCAAGAATTGAAGTACGGCACCGGCACCCCAGAAAAGCGTTGTCACGGATAGGGAGATTTGGCCCAAACGATCCGTCCACAAAATGGAGCAACTCTTATAAAACGTCTTTAACGTTTGGATGGGGTGGAAGTCAGCCTTCGGATAGCGAGCGCCCGTATCCGGAATCAAAAGGTTTACGGCAGCTGCCCCCATGTATACCAAAACGATAAAGGCAATGGCCGCTTGAGCAGGCGTTGCAATGCCTAATGCTTCAAAGGGGAAACCGCTTGCAAGAATCGTGGCGGCAACGGCGTCATTAATTAAGACGCCACCCAAAACAACACCCAAAATAATGGAAGCGACCGTTAAACCTTCAATCCAGCTATTGGCTAAAACGAGTTTAACGGGAGGCAAGAGTTCGGTGAGAATGCCGTATTTAGCAGGGGAGTATGCGGCAGCCCCGATACCAACGACAGCGTAGGCCAATAACGGGTGCGAGCCAAAGAGCATGAGTAAACAACCGCCCACCTTGAGCATATTCGTATAAAACATCACTCGGCCCTTGGGCATAGAATCGGCGAACAGTCCAACGTAAGCGGCTAAACAGATGTAGCTCAAAACGAAGAAAAGCTTTAAAAGCGGCGTCATCCAATCTGGAGCGTTTTGTTGAGTCAACAAGGCAATGGCAGCGATGAGAAGCGCATTATCGGCCAAGCTGGACAAGAATTGCGCCCCCATAATGGAGTAAAAACCACGTTTCATTTTGAGCTCTAAAAAAGGTTAACCCGTAAATTCTAACAAAATTCATCGAACGACCGATTCTAAGACAGAATAAAGGTTCATCACACTTTAGCGTGAAAGTTGTAAAACCCAAGCAAAAAGTGGTAACAGACGTAGTCGCCAGCTTTCCTACGGCCCACTAGAGAGGGTGAGCGGAAAGCTGGCTTTTTCATCACCAATGAAAATGGCGTGTCCTCAATAGTATGATTTAGTTAGCAAAAAACAAATCGCGAGGTACACGCCATGACAAAGATTGTACGACATTCGTTTAGCTTAGGTGAAAAAGTTTTCGAAAAAATTCGTTGGGAAGGCTACCGCGTTAAATCGTTTGGAACCGATCCGTCCGGTAAACGGTTTGTTGAGCTTGATTTTGAACGCGATTACGGCCTCTGCCCAGAGTGTCATCAGAAGTGCTACAAATTTCATAGCAAACAGAAGAGAGTAGCAACCGATGCGCCTATTGATATGCCTTTCACAGGCATCGAAGTTCGATTTCCCGTTCGGCGTCTACGGTGTGCCTGTGGGCATTGTAAATCTGAAGTGATTTCGTGGATTGAACCTCGGGCCAGACTAACCAATCGGATGGTTGGATACCTGCAAAGCTTACTTCGCATGATGGTGCCCACATCGGATATTTCAAAGACCTCAGGTGTTAGCTGGACTTCAATTCGACGAGTCGAGAAGCAACTGTTGAAATTTTTGTTCAATGAGTTGGATATGAGCGATGTTCACAATCTCGCTATCGATGAGTTTCTGCTTCATAAAGGGCGACGCTATGCCACCGCTGTCATGGACATCGAAAATCGGCGAATTCTATGGGTTTGTAAAGGTAAAACGGCAAAAGCCATTGAGCCCTTCTTCCAACATCTAAAAACACAAAATCTCCAAGGTCAAATTAAGTCCGTTTCTTGCGACATGAATGCGGTTTATCCAAAGATGGTTAAAGAGCATTTACCCAACGCTACGATTGTTTATGACCTTTTCCATGTTATGAAACACTTAACCGAGGATGTCTTTAAAGCGGCTCGTCGGCAATGCTTCGAGCAAGCTAAGAAAAAATACACCGCCTATGCCAAGGGTTCAGAACAGTATGAGCAAGGTAAATATGAGGCTTTGCAATTGACTCAAGCAGAGTGGATCTTGGTCATGAGACAAGAACAATTAAAAGAAAAACCCAAACGGCAAGAGCGACTCAATGAGCTATTACAAAATAATCGACTTCTGGCCGCAGTTGCTCCGATGGCTGATTTTATTCGTGAGATTTGGTCAACAAAGGATCGAGAACGTAGCGCAAGCAAACTGCGCCAAGTCCGTCAACTTTTACTGGCGATAGCCTCTGAATTTAACTTTAAGCCCGCGAAATCATTTGCCATGATGCTATCTCGTCGACAGGATGGGATTATTCCTGCTGGACAATTCGGTTTCACCACCAATCGATTGGAAGGAGCGAACAACAAAATCAAAGTCATTAAACGAACAGGTTACGGGTATCGAGATTTCGACTTCTTTGCACTGAAAATAAAATCGCTCTTACCAGGAATTAAAAACTCACCTTGGACTCATCTATCAGATACGCAATGCGTTCTTCGCGGTGAGAAACTTTGGCAAGCACCTGTATGGCCCAGTGCTTGTTAATCGCCGCTGATGTGTAAGACAATTTTCTAAATTGTTAGGGTTGATGTTGCCTCTTCAACTTAAAAAACTTCCATCGGATAAAACTTTTAGTGGATAAAAACACTTGCGGTTAGATTGGCTTCTGACCATTCAAGGTGAGTCTAATTTGGCTCTTCGTGCATATCTGTGGGTAGCTGAGTCGGTTCGATTTGGCTACACCTGC
>USIM01000142.1 GCA_900554675.1 uncultured Sutterella sp. | reverse complement strand
TTGGAAAAAAAATCACGGATAGGATGAAAGACTGATTTTTGAAAATAAAAAAGCGACTTTAAAAAAGTCGCATTTTTATTTTTTTTGAAAACGAGAAATGGTCGGGGTGAGAGGATTCGAACCTCCGACTCCTACGTCCCGAACGTAGTACTCTACCAGGCTGAGCTACACCCCGACATTCGTCATTGTTAGACTTCTCTCTCAACAACGAAGGATAATAATTGTATCAGTGAATTTTTGAAAATGCAAGGAGAAATTGCATTTAATGCATTTTTGCCATTTTCTAATTCCACTTTTGCGCGTTTTTTACAACGATCGATGGCATTGGTACGACGGATAATGGCAGAAATTTGTTCAAAATCTCCGTGACCATTGCGAATAGCATCTTCAATGAAGGCTTTTTCTTCAGGGGTCGTTTCTTCTAAAGCATAGATCACCGGCAACGTGACTTTACCCTCGGCAAAGTCGGCTCCAATTTGCTTACCGCTTTGAGCAGGGTCTCCTGAGTAATCCAAAATGTCATCGGCAATTTGGAAAGCGTTACCCAAAGCCATGGTGTAATCCACCAAAGCTTTTTCTTGTTCGGGGGTAGCATTGGCAATGGCAGCCGCCATTTTGGCAGCGGCCGCAAAAAGTACGGATGTTTTGCGCTCAATGACACGAAGGTAACGTTCTTCATTAACGGAAGGGTCGTGTGCATTTTGCATTTGAATGACTTCGCCTTCACTCAAAACATTGGCTGCACCCGACAGTGCTTCCATGACTTTGAGGTTGCCGATACGCACCATCATTTGGAAGGAGCGCGTGTACATGAAGTCTCCCACCAAAACAGCAATGCCGTTATTCCATTTGGCATTGGCCGTTTCTCGACCTCTTCTCATCATGCCTTCATCAACAACATCGTCATGCATGAGTGTTGCCGTATGAAGCATTTCAATCGTGGCGCCCAACTCTTGGTGAACGGTACCTTCATAGCCGAGAGCCTTGGCCATCAACATTAATAAGGCGGGGCGCATTCGCTTGCCACCGGCTTCGGTGATATAGGCACCGACTTCTGCCACCATCGGGCTTTGACTATTTTGTAGTTCCTCGTGAAGAATGCGGTCAACGGCACGCAAATCCTCGGCAATAGGAGCTAGGGCAGCTTTTACGCTACTGATTTGAGAAGATTGAGTATTTGTCATAATCCGAGAATTATAAGCGAAAGCAAGATGTTGCGAGCAAAAAATAGGGGAGGACTTTTCAATCCTCCCCAATGAGTCAATCAGCTACTTAGATTTTGTCATCGTGATTGAGTTTTTGCAAAAGCATCGCGATGATTTCGTAGTGGTTGATGAAGTCTCGAGCAAAGAGCAAGAACGTCAAGTAAAGCTCGCAACCACGAGAAGAGATACCGGCATCCGGTCCCATTCTCAAGAGCTTTTCTTGAATTTCTTCCGTGCGAGACATCAACTTCACAGCATTTTTGCGCAAAGCATCAATGTCACCGCGACCGTTAACATTACCGACAACTTCGACCAACAACATCGACAAATCTGCCAAATCTTGAGCGGGCTCGCCGATAAACGTACGGTGACGATTGGCAATATGTTCTTTGGTCAAGCAAGACAAGTTTTGCAAGGAACGACCGACTTCGCGCAAATTCGTGTACGTACGGAAGTAGGCATAACGAGCGTCAAAGTCTTCTTTCGTCGGCTTATGACGAGAGTTGGACATGCGGTAATAGACGCTACGTTCTTTCGTGAGCAAATCAAAGTGCTCATTGGTGGCTTCCTTCGCGCGACGCAAACCGGATTCGCTGTCGTTTAAGAAGTTGTCAACGATGTTGTTAAAAAGACCAACCGTCGTGCAGAGTTCTTCGCCCACACGCTTATTGAGCAATTCACGAATCATCGGGACGTCGTAACGAACATTACGTTCGGCCTTGTAAGCCATTTCTTGGCGCTTGAAGCGTTGATTGGAACGAATCAAGAGGAAAATGGCAAAGAGCGACAAGAGGAAGGACAAGGGGCCACCGCCGAAGAAGATCAACGTACAAATCGTGCCAGCCAAGGTACTTGCCGTCAAAGCCGTAACGAACCAACCGCTAATGACGGTCAAAACACCGGAGATACGATAAACAGCGGTTTCACGATCCCAAGCACCGTCAGCAAATGAAGAACCCATGGCGACCATGAAAGTGACGTACGTCGTAGACAACGGCAACTTCAAAGAGGTGGCAGAGGCAATCAAAATGGCAGATAAGACCAAGTTCACAGAGGCACGGACGTAGTCAAAGGGTAAGGGTTCTTCGTCTTTTTCTAAGGCTTTAGGGACAAAGCGCTTGTTTAAACCTTTTTGCATAGACATCGGGATGATTTGATGAACAATGTTATTCAAACCGATACCTGCACGAACAATTACACGACCCGGTAAAGAAGAACCGAAGAGTTCATGATCACTTTGTTGTGAGGACAAATTCAACGACGTTTGCAAAACGCGGTGGGCCTTTTTAGAGAACCACAATGTCAGGCTCATCACAAGGCCAGAGGTCAATAAGAAGAACGTATTGGTAGAGGTTGGTTTGAGCAAACCACCCATCATAAATTGATCATCAGAAATACCAGAACTCGACCATTGTTCCCAACTATCCAAAGCGGCTAATGGGACGCCGACGAAATTCACCAAGTCGTTACCGGCGAAGGCAAAAGCCAATGAGAAGGTGCCGGAGAGAATGATGATCTTGAAGATATTGACTTTAAAGGCCATCATCAAGATTTGGAAGATAATGCTTAACCCCACAAACATGAGGCCGGCGATCATAAGTGTATTGTCGCTGATCCAAGCGATCCATTCTGGTTGCATGAAGCTTGCGTTCTTTGCCCCCTTCATGATCAAGAAGTAAGCAATCGCCGTGATACAGAAACCGCCGAAGATACCACCGATTTTGCGATAAGCGCTTTCAAAATGAAATGAGAATACTAAACGAACAAGGTACTGAACAATCGCACCGGAGAAGAAAGCGACAACAACGGAAATAAGAATACCGGAGATGATGGTAAGAGATTTCGTAGTGTTGATGTAATTGAAGACTTCAGCAAAAGATCCGTCATTTAAATAGATTTTGAACACTGCTGCTGCAATAGCACTACCGAGCAATTCAAACACAATGGAAACAGTCGTGGAGGTCGGTAAACCGAGTGAGTTGAAGGTATCTAATAAGATAATGTCGGAAATCATCACCGCAAAGAAGATGATCATGATTTCGCCAAATGTGAACATTTGTGGGTGGAAGACGCCGGATCGGGCAATTTCCATCATGCCCGAGGAGAACGTAGCACCC
>USIM01000141.1 GCA_900554675.1 uncultured Sutterella sp. | reverse complement strand
GTTCCAATTCCTCAAATTAATCGTCCGTCCAAACCCGATTGCCTTTGCTTTCTTTATCAATGGCTTGCATCGTTGCGGCATGCATTTGCAGTTCTTCATCAGAAGCTTTTTGAACTCGTAAGGCCTCTGCGGGAGGCATCGGTGGCAAACTTGATAAGTCAATCGTTGAAATATCCAGACTTTCTTGACCGCGCGTCATGCACAAATAGACTTGAGCCAAGAGTTTGGCGTCAATCAAAGCGCCGTGCAAATTACGATCGGAATTATCCACCCCGTAGGCCGAACACAATGCGTCCAAACTCACACGTTGCCCCGGACGCAAAGTCTTGGCCATCGGCAAAGTATCGACAATGCCTTCGCAGTGATCGCTTAACTTACCCAAACCCAAGCGACCCAATTCCATGTCCAAATAGCCCACGTCAAAAGGAGCGTTGTGAATTAAAAGTTCGCTTCCCTTAATAAAAGCTAAGAAGTCATGAACAATGTCGCCAAAAAGCGGTTTGTTCTTTAACTTTTCCCACGTAAAGCCGTGAACCTTTGCGGCACCTTCTTCGACTTCGCATTCGGGATTTACCAAAGCATAAAAATGTTTTTTCGTGACACTACGACCGATAATTTCCACACAACCCACACTGATTAAGCGGTTGCCTTGTGAAATTTCCATACCAGTCGTTTCGGTATCGAGTGCTACCTGACGGCGGATTTCTTTTTTCATCGCTATCTCCCAGCGGTCGGCACGCCGCGATTGGCCAATTCATCGGCCTTTTCATTACCGAAGTCCCCTGCATGTCCCTTGACCCAACGCCATTCAATGTCGTGTTGAGCGACAAGTTCATCGAGCTTCATCCAAAGGTCCACGTTTTTAACAGGTTTCTTATCTGCCGTTCGCCAACCCTTTTGCTTCCAGCCTTCCATCCACGTCATAATGCCGTTTCTAACGTATTGGCTATCCAAGAAGATGGTCATGGGAACGGGACGCTTGATCGCAGATAGAGCCGAAATAACGGCCATAAGCTCCATTCGGTTATTGGTGGTTTCCACCTCACCGCCACAAAGCTCTAATGTTTTTTCACCAAAAACCAAGTAAGCACCCCAACCGCCGGGCCCAGGATTATTTTTACAGGCGCCGTCAGTCCAAATTTGTAATTTACGTTCTGCGGTCATAACGCGTCGAATACCAAAATAAGAAAAAGAGTATTGTAGCGAGAAACAAAAATCAGCGATGATTTTTGCAGGCTGAAACATTACGGGCGGCTGCCGTGCCTACCCACGTTTTCTTTAAAATCTCGTTCTTGGATGCACTTCCCACGAGATGCACGCCACTCACTTTTTTCACAGCACTTAACATAAAGCCATTGGCAAGCGCAGGCCACCCGCCTTCTCGCACCATGACCAAGACATCAATCGGTGGGGATTGTCACTTAAACTCGGGCTATAGATCCCAAAGCGACCGCGATCAATAAGGGCGCGAACCCCTAATGACTTTTTAATTTGCTCGACGCTCACGGGATGATGAAGATCCTTGCAGAGTCGTTTTCGCTTTCGAATCCACCACGGCCCCCAAGGATTTAACCCCAAAATAACCATTCGACCTTCAGGAGCCAAGACGCGAAGCACTTCGGAGAGTGTTTTTTCGTAATCAGGGCTGCGTTCAAGTACATGCACCAAAATGACCAAATCGAAAGTATTCTCTCTAAAAGGAAAGTCGGTATAAGACTGGCAAAGGGTAGAGCCATCGGCTTCAAGAGTTGTGAGTTCTGATTGTTGAGCAGAAAAGACTTTAAATGAATGAGAAGCACTTCTCATCACGGGACCAAACGGAGCGCCTAATTGCAGAGCCGTCCCGCCATGCGTGCCCTTTAACAGCTGATCGAGCTGTTGAGCTTCCCAACGCCGAAGCTGAGCACCGGCCGCGGAACAAAAGAACTTTGATAGGCAATCCATAAAGTCACCAAACATATAACCATCTATTCATATTACCTTTTTTAAGGAAAAAAATGCGTTACAGCGTTTAGAATTGGAAAGTGGATACACTTTTGGGGAACTTCAATATGTTAAGCCGCCGCACTCTTTGTCTTTCGTTAGCGTTTGCGCCGCTGACTACGTTGGCAGCGGCCAAAAATATGTCCATCATTGTTCCCTATCCGCCGGGCGGTCCCCTTGATAACGTTGCTCGCCTTCTAGGGGCGGCTCTGCAACCCGTTTGGGGAAAGACGGTCATTGAAAATATTCCGGGCGGTGCCGGTGCGCGCGGCATGTTGGCTGCCAAAAAAGCTAAAAACGATGGCAAAACCCTCGTCATGGGGGCCGTTGCCACCTTGGCGGTCAACCCACAAACCGTTAAAAACCTCCCCTATATGGTCGATGATTTTGCGCCGGTGGCGATGTTAAGTAACGTTCCCAACGTTTTGGTGATGACGCCTAAAACGATGGAAAAGCTTCACATCCAATCCGCAAAAGACTTATTGATTTACTTAAAGAAAAATCCCGATAAACTCAATTGCGCTTCGGGCGGTACGGGTTCAATCGGTCATTTAGCTAACGCCATTTTGAGTGCAAATGGCTTTGTTGCTGCTCACGTTCCTTATGCTGGGGCCTCGCCTGCTCAGCTGTCGCTTTTTTCCGGTGAAACGGATTTTGTGTTTGATAACTACGCCAGTTGCCAACAAGCCATTAAAGACGGTCGACTTAAAGCACTTGCGGTTACAGCGCCCCAAAGATCTAAACTCTTATCTTGTCCAACCATGAGTGAATTAGGCGTCCCGATGAATCTCTCGACTTGGTTTGGACTTCTCGCTCCAAAAGGAACAAGCCCTGATATCTGCCTTGCGCTTTATAATGCGCTTGAAGCTGTCGTCAAAGAACCAGAAGTTCTTCAAAAACTGCTCATTGCCACGCCCTTAGTTTCATTAATGGGACCGCAAGATTTTGCAGACTTTATTCAAAACGAACAGCAAAAGTATCAACAACTGTTTTCGACGTTGAAACTGATCTGATTCAACGCCTAATTTCATGCAACTGAAGCCTCGATTAGCCCGAGACACGGTGGGTGGCCTTTTTATTGCTGCTATCGGTGTCTTTTTCTTAGTTTTTGCGCTTGAGCTACCCATGGGTAGCGCAGCACGCATGGGCGTGGGCTATTTTCCTGTCTGTTTAAGTGCACTACTCATTCTCTTAGGCCTCGCCATCAGTCTCAAAGGCACTTTTACCCCTAAAAAGCCGCACGAACTCATTTACCGTTTTGACCTTAAGCGCTTAATCATTTTGTGTGGCTCAGTTTTGCTTTTTGCCATCCTATTGCCCGCTTTTGGTCTTTTTATTGCACTGACTGCCAT
>USIM01000140.1 GCA_900554675.1 uncultured Sutterella sp. | reverse complement strand
AAGGAAGGCGCAAATATTGGCAAGAGCCAAATGGTGCGGAGCCGTAAAATGAAGTCCAGCCTTAGACAACATCGCCAAAGACCCAAACATCAGGGGATCAAACGAGTCCGGAAGAAACTCCGTAATGACCAAGTAAATCGCAAACAGTTGAATCAATAACGGAATATTGCGATAAAACTCAACGTGAGCCACACCCAAAAAACGAACTAAAGGATGATTGGAAAGTCTCATTAGACCAACAATCACCCCTAAGCCAGTTGCCGTCACAATGGAGACGGAAGCCACAAGAATCGTATTGAGCATCCCTGCCAAAAACATTCGACCAAAACTGTCGTTGGAATTAACAGGAATTAAAGATTCTCCGATTTCAAAACTGGATCGATCGCTCAAAAAAGCAAAACCAGAGCGAATATCTCTCGCTTGTAGATTGTCATAAATGTTTTGGCCAAATGCGTACAACAAAGCAATCGTCAATACAAAAATGATTGCTTGCCAAAACCACTCTTTACGACGACGAGTAGCCTCTCGTGCTCGGTACGATTCGTCTCCGATTAATGGCTTATTCATTGAACGTAAATCTATCATCTCTTCGTTCATTAATGATCAAAATGGCGGCTGCTCAAACACAACCGCCATTTCATTCAAACGGATTTCAACAGAAATTAACGGATCGGAGGTGCGTAAAGCAAGCCACCTTGCGTCCACAAGTTATTGTTGCCACGCGGCAAACCCAACTTGGAATTCGGTCCCATATTGGCCTCAAAGCTTTCGCCATAGTTGCCAACTTGCTTAACAATACGGTAACTCCATTGCTTGTCTAACCCTAACATTTTACCCATATCTTCAGAAGCACCGAGTAAACGTTGAACGTCCGGGCGCTTATCTTGGGCAAGCTTTTGGTCAACGTTGGCCTTGGTGATACCCAATTCTTCTGCATTGATCAATGCAAAAAGAGACCAACGAACGATAGAGTACCATTGATCATCGCCACGACGAACGGCCGGAGCCAACGGTTCCTTAGAAATCACTTCCGGCAAAATTTCATAATCGGCAGGCTTGGGAGAATTGATTCGAGCACCGGCCAAGTCGCTCATGTCCGTTGTGTAGGCTTGGCAACGACCAGAGAAGAAGGCGGCTTGTGTTGCTTCCGTCGTATCAAAGACAACAGTCTTAAACTTCATCTTATTGGTGTTAAAGAAGTCTGCCAAACTCTTTTCGCTTGAGGTGCCGGATTGCACACAAATCGTTGCACCGTTTAATTGCTTAGCACTCTTAACGTTCAAACGCTTCGGAACCAAAAAGCCTTGGCCGTCATAGTAGCTAACTGCGGTAAACAAGGCACCGGTTGTGGTATCACGCGTCATCGTCCAAGACGTATTACGAGCCAACATATCAATTTCTCCGGCTTGCAAAGCGGAGAAACGTTGCGGAGAACTCAAGGGAACAAACTTCACTTTTTTCGCATCACCCAACGTAGCTGCGGCAACCGCACGGCAAACGTCAACATCTAAACCCGTCCAATTCCCCTTACTGTCCACAGAAGAAAAGCCTGGAGCGGCAGTGTTGACACCGCAAATCAATTGCCCACGTGCTTTGACCGTATCAAGCGTTGAAGATGCGTTGGCTTGCGCACTGACAGCCAACCCTAATAAAGCAATAGACATCACACTTAACTTGGTTTGCATAGGGAATTCCTCTTTTTTGCGAAAAAATTGAACAAAAATTCCTCGGTACTCCGAAAATTCATACCGACAAATCTTTTGGGTTGAGTATGATTTTTACATCAACACCTCTATAAAAACAAGACAAAACCCGTTATAAAATGTGAAGAAGTAGTTCCTTTTACGTAAGTAGCTTGAAACACTTTTCGAAAAAGAGTCTATAAAAATCAGTTACATAGTTCAAAAAAGGCGTTATTTTTGTTATACTTAGAGGCTGTGTAACTTAAATGTGTTTTTATGTCGAACTATTCGCTTTTCTTTCTACTCGTTGCGTTAATTCTTTCGAGTAGTTTCTTCTCTATCTCAGAAATCTCTCTGGCCGCAGCCAAAAAAATTCGATTGACCACCATGGCCGAAGAAGGCCAACCCAAAGCATCTCGTGTTTTAACTCTGCAAGAGCATCCTGGGCACTTTTTCACTGTTGTACAAATTGGTGTGAATGCCGTTGCGCTTGCTGGCGGTATCGTTGGCGAACGACTTTTCTCTCCTGCTTTTACAGACTTTGCATTAAATTTCACTGCTAACGGCGCTCTTGCGAATACTTTTGGATTTTGGTCAAGTTTTATTCTTTCTACGACGGCTTTCATTTTGTTTGCTGACTTAATCCCCAAGCGTTTAGCACTTGTCGCTCCAGAACAAATCGCTGTTGCGGTTATTGGTCCAATGTCCTTCTTGATTCGTGCGTTGGCTCCCTTCGTTTGGTTCTTTAATGGCATTGCAAACTTCACTATTCGCCTTTTAGGTTTGCCAGAACACGCCCAAGAAAAAATCACCTCAGAAGACATTATCGCCACCGTGGACGCAGGTACTGCTGCCGGCATTATCGCTACGGAAGAGCAAACGGCTATCGAAAACATTTTCGAATTGGAAAGTCGCACGGTTCCGAGCTCTATGACGGCTCGCGAAAGTATTGTTTATCTGCTTTTGGATGACACGGAAGAGGAAATTTGTCGCAAGGTTGTTAATACACCTCACAACCAATACATTGTGTGTAATGAAAATCTTGACAATGTTGTAGGGATTGTGGATTCCAAGGCCTTGTTGCGCCGCATTATGAGCGAAAAGGACTTATCCCTCAAGGAATCCGGCCTCGTTCGCCCCGTCCAAATGGTGCCAGACTCTTTAACGTTGTCTGAAATCCTTGATTGCTTTAAGCGCACCCATTCAGACTTTGCCGTCATCATCAATGAGTACGCTCTTGTAGTGGGCATCATCACTTTGAACGATGTCATGAGTACAGTGATGGGTGACTTGGTGAGCACCGAGGAAGAAGCCCAAATTCTCGAACGAGAAGACGGCAGTTGGTTAGTGGACGGCTCCACCGCCATTGATGACTTAGAACGACTCCTAGGCTTTGAGAGCTTACCCGAAGACTCAACCTATGAAACGGTTGCTGGCTTCATCATGTACATGCTTCGTAAGATTCCGAAACGCACTGATCGTATTACCTACGGTGGTTACCGTTTTGAAGTCATTGACGTTGACAACAATAAGGTTGATCAAATCTTGGTGACTCCGGTTAAACCCGATGTTCCTAAAGAAGTCATGAACGCTTTACCGAACGCCGAGACAAAGGAAACTAAGGAAGCTTCCAACTAACGCTTTCAAATGTTCCTGCTA
>USIM01000139.1 GCA_900554675.1 uncultured Sutterella sp. | reverse complement strand
ATTATCAATGCAGTAGTAACCGGAGTCTTCGAGTTGTCGAATCGCCACCGATTTCCCTGAGCCAGAAAGTCCTGTGACAATAATCAGTTTTTTCAAGATAGCCTCCAATTGCAAAGAATTGATTAATTGCGGTTGATATCGGGATCGGTTTCAACCGCAACGACGGCTGGTGGTTCTTCCAGTTCGTGATTTTCGAGCAATTCTTCTTGAGCTTGCTCGACTTTTTCCACTTCTTCGTTGAGTTCGTCCCACTCTTTGGCAAATGCATCGTCTTGCGTCTCAATAATAAGCGCAGAAGGTGGTGTCCAATTCATGACCGCTGCACACACTTCAACCGCATTTTCTGCGTTGCGGATGGTATCGCAGATTTTCCGATCTTCGAGCATGGCAATGCACTCTCTTAAGAGCGGCAAGTACGCCTCATCGTCATCAACGTCAGGAACGACAAGGAAAAAGAAAATATCAACGGGTTTCGTGTCAGGGGGCGTCGGATCAATGTTGATAGGACGAGGTAAAACTACAATCGAAATCAACGGACGATCAAGCCCCTTGAGACGGCAATGGGGGAGGGCGACACCTGCCCCCAATGCGTTATTGCCAAGGCGTTCACGCGCAAAAAGCGCTTCAAAAACTTGGGTATGAGGAACCCCGTACATTTGAAAAACCAAACTGGCTTCTTCAAACACGCGCTTTTTGGTTCGATGATGCATGGAACTCAAAAAAATAACGTTTGAGTTCGGCAATAACGGAAAAATTTGATTCACGACTTACATCCTGAAGGCTTCGCCCAAGTAAACTCGGCGAACATCTTCATTTTGAACGATATCATTGGGGTGACCGCTGGCTAACACACCACCATCACTGATGATGTAGGCATGGTCGCAAATCCCCAACGTTTCACGAACATTGTGGTCCGTAATCAACACGCCGATGCCTCGATCCTTGAGGAATCGAATGATGCGCTGAATTTCAATCACGGCAATCGGGTCAACACCGGCAAAAGGTTCATCAAGCAAGATGAATTTCGGCTCTGCTGCCAATGCGCGAGCAATTTCCGTACGACGGCGTTCGCCACCGGATAAGCTCGAAGCATTGTTGGTGCGTAAACGCGTAATTTGCAGTTCATCGAGCAGACTATCGAGCTTTTCTTCGATGACAGCCGGCGTGTAAGGCTTGCCGTTTTCGTCACGTTGCAATTCCAAAATCGCTTTCACGTTTTCTTCAACGGTCATGCGACGGAAAACGGAAGCTTCTTGCGGAAGATACGACACGCCCAAACGGGAACGAAGATAAATCGGCAAATGAGCAATCGATTGACCATTTAATTCAATGGTGCCACCATCGGCAACAACCAACCCTACCACCATGTTAAACGTGGTGGTTTTACCCGCGCCGTTAGGACCTAAAAGGCCAACCACTTCGCCACTGCGAACCGCTAACGAGACGTCTTTAACAACCCAGCGCTTGCCGTAACGCTTCTTAAGCCCGTTGGCTTTGAGCGTATAGATGGGTTCTGATTCGGCTTCTGGCTCAGAGGCAACAGGCATTGCCGGCGTCTCTTTCCCCTCTAAAGCTTCTTCGGGTTGGACGTTCTGTTTTTCTTCATTGATCTCAGACACAGTGAATTCCTTTTGAGCTAGGGCTGTGAGAGGCCCGTTGCAGAATTAAGTCGTGTGGGACGAGTCGTACTCGATTGCGATGATTGAGCTCGCGCGCGCGGTGCGATAACCGTTGAGGCTCGTCCTTGCTTATTACCTTGGATAATTGTACGTGAACGCACCGTATCGTAGGTGATCTTGGAGCCGTTGGCACGATCTTTCATCACGCCATTTTCCAGGCGTTGAACCTCGGCATTGCCAATCAAAGTCACCAAACCTGTGCGCTCTTCATAGACAATCGTTTGCGCTTTGGCGTGGATCCATTCTTCGACATTTTTGACCTTGGGGTCTCGTTTTTGTCGGAAGGTTGCCAAATTACCGGTCAAAGTGCCAATGCGATAGCCTTGGGCATTTTCTTTCATTTCAAGACGGTTGCCTGCCATGTGCATGGTGCCTTGGTCAACCGTTACAGAACCGGAATAAACCGCCGTTTGGCGCAATTCATCCCCTAAGAAGGTATCGGATTCAACAACGATGGGCTTATTGCGATCGGCGGCTTCAGCCCAAGCGCCAGTGCTACCAAGAGCAATCAAAGCGGTTGCGATAAGGGTCAAAGTTTTCATTCGGTTTCCTTATTTGGAATGCGGCAACAAATCAACATTGCCTGCTTTGGGTAAGGAAATGGTTTTGACACGAGACTTCAATTCGATATTTCGTTCCATGTTATCGAGCGTCATGCCCACGGCCGTTGCCGTATTCTCACCGTTGGTGATATGGACAAAATCATTCGTTTCAAAATGATTGGTATCTGTTTCAACCATTAACGATTGTGTTTGCAAACGCGTAATGTCGCTATTGTCACTGGCAGCCCGAGTGATTTCAACATTACCTTGGAAATACACCGTTGCTCCGCCGTCATCGGATTGACCGTGATCGGCCTTGGCATGCGTTACCGGTTCATTGGGTGAAACGGATGTGTATTCGGGCTTTTCCATCGTGACACGATCATTGGAAAAGTGTTGGAAATCTTTCGCCTTGACTTTGTTTTTAGCGATCCCATTGTTGTCAAAAGACACAACGGTAGCACCCGTGGCAATAAAGTCAGGAGAATCTTCACTCGGAAGATACTTGAGATTGCCGTACGTTGATTTCATCGCATACCAATAGCTTGCTGCAATTAAAATCAGCAATAAAAAGATAGCGATGATGGCGGTAATTCTTTCACGCATAATTTTTTAATATTAATAGCGGTGTTTTGCCGTCGGATCCGGGTTAAGGAACATTTGATCCAAGGTCTTTTCCCATTTTCCTTGGGATTTTAAAATAAACTCGGCCAATTCACGAACGGCACCGTTGCCACCTTCAAAGCGACTTTGGAAGGAGCAGAGTTTAACAATCTCGTCATTGGCGTCACTCGGACAAGCGCGTAAGCCCACTTTTTGAATAACGGCATAGTCAGGCAAATCGTCACCAATGTAAGCCATATTCTGCGGGTCAACGCCGGTCTTTTCCGATAAAACCTTTAAGCCTGCGACTTTGTCGCGTTGACCTTGCAAGACATTCGTGATGCCAAGCTCTTGTGTGCGCTTTTCTAAAATTTTGGAACTGCGAGCGGTCAAAATGGCAACATCAATTTGGTTGGCTAAGAGCATCTTGATGCCTAAGCCGTCCTTGACGTTAAAGGCTTTAAACAATTCCCCATCGTTGCCGATGTAAATCTTTCCGTCCGTTAAAACGCCATCAACG
>USIM01000138.1 GCA_900554675.1 uncultured Sutterella sp. | reverse complement strand
AAACCTCGACGACCTTCCCCACGAGCCTTTTCGATCATCTCCATCATGAGCAATGCAGCAAATCCTTGATGACGTTCACTAGGAATCACTGCTAAGCCAAAGATACTTTGCCACTGACCTTCAGGATTGTGTAATTTTGCATCTTCATACAAATCATCTGTAATGGTTGTTTGATTTGTAACCATTCCATCAATCAAGCCAATGGGTTTTCCCTCTTTTTCAAGAATCAAAAAGCAGTCAGAAAATACAGCCAAACGTTTTTGGAAATTTTCCAAACTACAAGCCTCCGCTTGTGGAAATGACGATGATTCAATCGCTGGTAAAACTTCAGCATCATCGACTGTAGCGACACGCACAGAAATCATAACAGTTGTCCTTTACACAACAAAGCGCAGGCGGATCTCAAACACCGACTGCGCTTTTATACTCTCAATGCTTGAGAAATTACTTCTTCCAATGGCCGTGCACTAAAACAACACGATAGCCGTCTGCATCTTCATAAGCAACACTTGGCCATTTTCCATTGATGTATTGAGCCGGAGGCGTCACTTGTTGCACGCCTGCATCAAACATGCTTGCTAATAACGTCGTCCAAAGCTCATCACTTTCAATACAAAAAACGCGATAGTATTCGCTCGAAGGTGCTCGAGGCGCATCTTCAGGACTACGCATTTGAGAAAACTCAAATTGATACGGCCAATGCTTATGACCTAATAAAACGGTATCCATACCGTTAACATTTTCACCACGCTCTAAGACGTCAAAGCCCAAACCGTCACGATAAAATGGCAATAACAATTCAATATCTTTGGTCTGACGGGAGAGACGCAATTTAGGATAATCAGTCATCTGAAATTCTCCTTTCAATTCTTTCGCTAACAACTTCACTCATTATAGAGAGTTTTTCATTCCCAACTGTAAGAAAAGCTCGAAAATTCAACACAATTTCGTTACATAAGAGATATGAAAATCCCCATTAAACCGTTAAAATAAATAGATTAATTTTATAAAATTTGTACGGGGTCACTCATGCAATTTTCTTTATCAACTCAAACATTTGACAAAATCAAAGCTGACACCTTGATGGTCGGTGTTTTTTCAGACAATCTCTTAACGCAAACTGCTCACCAAATTGATGAAGTCAATCACGGTTATTTAACGGACATCATCAAGCATAAAGAGTTCACCGGTAAAGTGGGTGAAACATTGTCTTTACGTCGTCTTGAAGGCGTCAAAGTTCGAGAAGTGCTCTTTGTCGGTTTGGGCGAGTCAAAGCTCTTTGATGAGGATAACTTCTTAGCATCTTTCACCAAAGGACTTCGTATGGCTCGAAGCCAAACCATCGCCATCGATGTTATAGGTTGGGCTTGTGAAGAGCGTAGCTACGCTTGGTCCATTATGCATATGGCCATACAAGCTCTTACACTTGAAGAACCTTTACGTGAAGCTGATATCAATGAAAAAGATAAGCGAAAGCTCATTTTCATAGTCGAAGAAAAAAATGACGACATGGAAGATGCTCTCAAATTAGGCATGGGCATTGCTCGTGGTATGAATGAGGCTAAATGGCTCGGTAACTTGCCATCTAATATCTGCACCCCGAAGTATTTGAGCGAAGTCGCTAAATCTTACAAGTCAGAAAAAAACGTCAAAGTCACGATTCACAACCGCAAAGCAATTGAAAAAATTGGCATGACAAGCTTTTTAGCCGTTGCCCAAGGATCCGTTGCCGAACCTCACTTTATTGAAGTGCACTATCAAGGTGAAAAAAAGGATGACGCTCCGATCTGCTTAGTCGGCAAGGGCATTACGATGGATGCCGGTGGTCTTTGCTTAAAACCGGGCGCCAGCATGCTTGAAATGAAATACGACATGTGTGGGGCGGCTGCTGTTTTAGCCACCGTTCATGCAGTCGCTCAAATGCAATTACCTCTTAACGTCATTGCTTTGGTCCCAGCTTGCGAAAACCTTCCTGACGCAAATGCCATTAAACCTTCTGACATTATCAAGACTCTTTCTGGCTTGACCGTTGAAGTACTCAATACCGATGCAGAAGGCCGTTTAATTTTGGCCGATGCTTTAACGTACGCCAAACGTTATGAGCCGCAAAGTATCGTTGACGTCGCCACACTCACCGGCGCATGCGTCGTCGGCTTAGGTGACGTTTACAGTGGTCTTTTTGTCAATGATCCGATCTTATGCGACACTTTAGAGGCTGCCGCTGAAATCTCATTAGATGCGGTTTGGGCTTTACCCTTTAACGGAAAATACAAGACTCAAATCAAGAGTCTAGTTGCCGATTGTGCCAATATTGGTCCTAAGGGCAAAGCAGGCGCTCCTATTGCTGCGACTTTCTTAGCTCAATTTATCGATCAAGAAACGCCGTGGGCTCACCTTGATATTGCGGGTACCGCTAACACTGGTGGTACTAAAGGCATGAGCACAGCACGCCCAGTGCCATTATTGGTCACTTGGTTACATCACCTTGCTCATTTGAAGTAGGCGAACAGCAGCATGGCACAACGCGTTGACTTTCACTTCAATGTGCCCAATCGCTATACCTATGCGTGTCGTTTAATACGTAAAGCACGCTCAATGAATCTTAGTATTGCGGTTTGGGCACGTGACGCCGGTAAACTCGAATTTTTCAGTCGTCAACTCTGGAGCTTTGACCCTACGGGTTTTTATCCCCATGTTCATGCTACAGATCCTTTAGCAGCAGAAACGCCAATTGTTTATGCCAACGACGAAGAATTGCTGCCTGCTCGAGATGTTTTGGTATTACTGGATGACACCTTGCCAAATGATTACCATAAACTTTTTGAGAGATTCAACCGTGTATTCGATGTCGTTCCGCCCAATGAAAATGAGAAAATCGCGGCTCGAGAACGCTTTAAGTTTTACCGTCATGCTGGCTTAAACCCGATTGCCCACGACCAAGGAACTCAAAAAAATGGATAACTTATTAAGAAAAGAACCTACCATTGCGCCAAGAGACGATATTCCAGTTCTCAAAGATCGCGTTAATGTTTCGTGGGAAAAATTAAGTCGTGTCCCGACTGTTCAACCTGCTCCTGCTAAGGTGCAAGACTCAAACGTCGCCATACCGCCCTTAGATGAGCGTTTAGTTGCTGAGATTACGCGCCGCATAGCTCCTGCAGTATGTGCTCAAATCTCTGAGCAACTCGATGATGTTTTGACTTTGGCGTTAAACAATAGTTATCAGCGTATGCGTAATGACCTCAACCATCAATTAGAGGCATTAATTACAGAATGCGTTCGTGAAGAAACCCAAAAAGTCGTCCGAGAACAAAATCTCGGCTAAAATGATTTGTCTTTGTTATTTG
>USIM01000137.1 GCA_900554675.1 uncultured Sutterella sp. | reverse complement strand
TGAGTTAAACAAATTTCGCAAGGAGCGAACATGTCTACTCGCATCGAAAGAGATTGTCTCGGGGAAATGGAAATTTCCAACGATTGTTACTATGGCATTCAAACTCATCGAATGCTGAAAGTCTCGGGCGCAGCCCATATGCCCATTGTGTTTTACCCGGAAATTTTCCGCGCATTGGCACAAATCAAAAAAGCTTGCGCTCAAGCCAATGCTGAGGTCGGCGCCATGAAGCCTGAAATCGCTCAAGCTATTACCAAGGCTTGTGATATGACGATGGATGGGCGCTTTGACGATCAGTTTCCGTTAGATATGTGGCAAGGCGGTGGCTACACGTGCCTTAACATGAATATCAACGAAGTCTTGGGCAATATGGCCAATGAATTGATGACGGGCAATAAAGGTCAAGAAACCGTTCATCCCAATACCCACGTCAATATGGGGCAATCCACCAACGACACGATTCCTTCTGCAACGCACTTGGCGTGCTTACCGATGATTGACAGCATCATCGTCGGTGTCGAAGCCCTTCAAAAAGCATTTGAAGTTAAAGCCGATGAATTCGCCGATGTGGTTAAAGTCGGTCGCACTTGCTGGCAAGATGCTCTTCCCTTGACGCTTGGTCAAGAATTCGGTGGCTACGCGAGTTTAATTCGTCGCACCGCTCAAAAGTTTAAGCGTATCCGTCCGGAATGCCTGGAACTTGTCATGGGTGGCACCGCTGTCGGTACGGGTTTGTCTGCCGCTCCCGGCATGAAGGAAGCCTTTTACCGCCATATCTCTGAAAACTTAGGTGAAGAGGTTCGCCCGATGGATAACCTCTTTGACGGTTTCCAAAACAGTGACTTAATGGTCAACCTTTCAGGACTTGTGAAAGAACTCGCTTGCAGCTTGAGCAAAATCAGTAAAGACCTGCGCCTCATGAGCAGTGGCCCTCGTGCCGGTTGGATGGAAATCGAGTTGCCCTCTTTGTCGCCCGGAAGCTCCATCATGCCGGGGAAAATCAATCCGACCGTTCCTGAAATGGTCATTCAAATTGCGCATCAAGTGGTGGGCAATGATGTGACGATCTCCATGGCTTACGATGAAGGGGAGTTGGACCTTAATGTTTGGGATGCAACGTTCTATAAGTGCCTGTTTGAGAGCATGCGTTTAGTCTCTGAAGAACTTGTGATTTTGCGTCGTGATTGCGTTGAGGGCATTAAGGCAAAACGAGAACGTTGCCAAGAAGAAGCCGAAGGTTCGATTGCCTTGTCGACAGTGGTGGCAGCTTCCTTAGGTTACCCGGAAGGTGTACGTGTTGCTCACTATGCTGAAAAGCATGGCGTGACGGTGAAGGAAGCCGTTTTGGCCATGAATTTAATGACTGAAGAGGAAGCTCAAATTTTGCTTGATCCCATTATTATGACCGATCCTGCAAAAATGGCTCCGGCGATTGCTCAATTTAAGAAATTGAAGAATAAGATCTAAGTTTTAAAAGCAACGCAGGAATGAGAAAAGAGGCGCTCCAACGGAGTGCCTCTTTTCGTAATAAACGTTCGGAAAACCGACTGTTTATTAGGCCTTCTTGGCCATGTTGGCGTACTTGGCGCGGAACTTTTCAACGCGGCCAGCTTCAACGATACGCGTTTGAGCGCCCGTGTAGAACGGGTGGCTGTCAGAAGACGTATCCAACTTGATCAACGGATAGGTCACGCCATCAATTTCAACGGTTTCTTTCGTTTGAGCCGTAGACTTGATGATGAAGGTCTTGTTGATGGACAAGTCGCAGAAAGCAACTTCACGATATTCCGGGTGAATACCTTGTTTCATTGTTAAATTTCCTAATAAAGAGTCAGGCGTCTGGAGTGGCCTTGCGCACCTGCCTTTATCAGTAAAGGTCTTACAGCGGGCATGCCAAACTGCGTTTCCGACAGAAGGACGAAATTATCCGATATTTTTCAATAAATTGCAAGGCGCCGAAAGAATTTTCCGGCGCCTTGTGGGATGTGCGTTTTTGAGGCTAAACCTCAAAGTCGAGCGAATTAACCGCCGCGACGCATCAAATCGAAGAAGTCTTGATTGGTCTTGGTGTTCTTCAAGCGTTCGAGCAAGAATTCCATGGCTTCGACTTCGTCCATGTCGCTCAAGAGCTTTCTTAAGATCCAAACCTTTTGCATCACGTCTTGCTTCAAGAGCAATTCTTCGCGGCGGGTGCCGGAGCGCAAAACGTTGATAGCCGGGTAGATACGCTTTTCAGCCAAGCGACGTTCGAGGTGAACTTCCATGTTACCCGTGCCCTTGAATTCTTCATAGATCACGTCGTCCATGCGGCTGCCGGTATCGACCAAAGCCGTAGCGATAATCGTCAAAGAACCGCCTTCTTCCAAGTTACGAGCGGCACCGAAGACGCGCTTGGGACGGTGAAGGGCGTTGGCGTCCACACCACCGGAGAGCACACGACCGGAGGTCGGCATCACGTTATTGTAGGCACGAGCCAAACGGGTGATGGAGTCCAACAAGATGATGACGTCTTTCTTGCTTTCGGCCAAGCGCTTGGCCTTTTCAATCACCATTTCCGTGACTTGAACGTGGCGAGAGGCCGGTTCGTCAAAGGTCGAAGCAACGACTTCACCTTGGACGGTACGTTGCATATCGGTCACTTCTTCCGGACGTTCGTCAATCAAGAGAACGAAAAGCACACAGTCAGGGTGATTGGCCGTGATGGCGTGAGCAATGTGTTGCATCAAAACGGTCTTACCGCTCTTCGGAGATGCAACGATCAAAGCACGTTGGCCCTTACCGATCGGGGCGATCATGTCGATCACACGACCCGTGAGGTTTTCGTCACCGCGGATATCGCGTTCTAACACCAAGTGTTCATCCGGGAACAAGGGCGTTAAGTTTTCAAACAAGATGCGATGCTTGAGGTTTTCCGGCGGCAAGCCGTTAACCTTTTCGACTTTCACCAATGCGAAATAGCGTTCGCCTTCCTTCGGCGTACGAACTTCCCCTTCAATGGAGTCACCCGTGTGGAGATTGAAACGACGGATTTGAGACGGGGAGATGTAGATGTCGTCAGTGCTGGCAAGGTAAGACGTTTCAGGACTACGTAAGAAACCGAAACCGTCGGGCAACACTTCAAGTGTGCCATCACCGAAAATTTGTTCACCCTCTTTGGCACGCTTTTTCAAAATGGCAAACATTAATTCTTGCTTGCGCATACGGTTGGCGTTTTCGATGCCAAGTTCAAGAGCCCAGTCAAGGAGCTTGGAGACGTGCAGGGATTTGAGTTCAGAAAGATGCATAACGAAATAGTACGTAAGTACTTATAACTAAAAGCAAATTGAAAATGTTGAAAGAAAAAGCAGGTGCTTTGGCCGGACA
>USIM01000136.1 GCA_900554675.1 uncultured Sutterella sp. | reverse complement strand
AATCCTCAATCCGGTTTGTTTTTGAGTTTTGGGTTTGAATTGATTTTTCATAGTCGAAAATCACTCACATCAAAAAAATCTCAAACCTATACTGAAGAGGTATTGACAAAATCGGTTTGTACAAAGGGTAGGCAAAAGTTCAAAAGTTATCCACAAAAATTCTGCATAAGTGGGAAAAGTGCCTCTGTTTTTGGCAATTTTTCTACCTTTTGTTCCACCCTCATCCCAAAAAAGAGACAAAAATGGGCCGCAATCTTGCAGCCCGTAGTAGAAGATTTAATTAATTAAGTTTTTTCCCGGCTTGTAAGAGGGCTAACCCCCAAGCCACCACAATTAAGCACGTCCCGATATCGGCAAAAACCGCCATCCACATTGTGGCAATACTTAAGAACGCCAACACCATGAAGAGGAACTTAATACCTAGGGCGATCGTAATGTTTTGCACCAAGCGGTTGTGCGTCATGTGAGAGAGCTTCACAAATAGCGAGAGCTTATTAATATCGTCATCCATTAAGGCAACGTCCGCAGCATCCACGGCAATGTCACTGCCTTGACGACCCATGGCAAAACCAATGTTGGCTCGAGCCAGAGCAGGAGCATCATTGATACCATCGCCCACCATGCCAATGGGGCCTTTTTCTTGTAAACCTTCGATGGCAGCGAGCTTATCTTGCGGAAGCATTTGAGCGCGCACTTCCGTGATGCCCGTAGCCTGAGCCATATGTTGGGCACTATTGGGATTGTCACCCGTTAAAAGAACGGGCGTAATACCCAAGGCCTTTAGCGCTTCAATGTGCTTTTTAGCACCAGCTCTTAATGTATCGGAGACCGCAATAAAGCCCATGGGACCGAAGAAGTCGGCAATCACAACGACGCTTGCGCCTTGAGCTTCGTAGCGTGCGATGGCGTCCGTTAATTCTTGATCTACCTTGTGGTCTTTGGCGTAGGCACGCAAATTCACCATTTCCACACGAGCGCCCTTGATTTTGCCGTGCGTGCCGGCACCCACGACGGTCGCAAAGTCTGAAACATCCATAAGTTCAACACCTTCTTCACGGCCACGACGAGCAATAGCGGTACTCACCGGGTGGTTACTGCGTGAGGCCAAGCTTGCGGCCATTTGAAGCACATGACGACTATCATTGCCGTTAATTGCTTCAACAGCGATCACCTTGGGGCGACCTTCCGTGATCGTGCCGGTTTTATCCAAGGCAATGTATTTCAGCTTACGGGCTTCTTCCAAGTAAACACCACCTTTGACGATTAACCCCATACGAGCGGCCACGGCCAACCCTGAGACAATCGTTACGGGCGTAGAAATCACCAAGGCGCAAGGGCAAGCAATGACCAATAAGACCAAGGCCGTGTAGATCCATTCAAACCAATCACCACCCATGAATAGGGGAGGGATGATGGCCGTTAAAATGGCAACCACGAAAACCGAGGGCGTATAGTAACGGGCAAAGAGATTGACAAAGCGTTCCGTGGGTGCTTTCTTTTGATTAGCGGCTTCGACGGCTTCAATCATCTTGGCGGCTAGCCCGTGTTGGCTGTCGCTTGTAACCTGCACCAGAAGTTCTGCCGTTTGGTTAAGCGTTCCGCCATAGACCTTATCGCCCTTGTTTTTTTCCACGGGTAACGATTCACCCGTAATGCTTGATTGGTTAACACTTGAAAAGCCGTCAATCACCATACCGTCCAAGGCAATGCGTTCACCGGGCATCACGCGAACGGTGTCTCCCACCGTAATGTCGTTAACATCCATTACAGAACTTTCACCTCGGGCATTAATGACCGTAGCGGTTTCCGGTGTGAGTTTAAGTAGGTCTTTAATGGCTTTGTGTGCTCGATTAATCGAGAGCGTTTCAATGGCTTCAGACACTTCAAATAAGACCATCACCATTGCAGCTTCCGGCCACTCTCCTAAGATTAGGGCCCCGGTAACAGCCACACTCATCAAAGCATTCATGTTGAAGTTGAAGTGGCGCATCGCTAAAAGCCCACGACGGTACGTGCCTAAACCGGCAAGCAAGATAGCGACAACCGCAAAGCCTAAACCCAAGTACTCAGGGGCAGAGGCCAATTCCACCAATTCGCTTGCCAAGGCAAAAAGGCCTGCAATGCCTAATCGCTTCCAAGGAAGTTTTTGTTCTGTCGCCTGAGCGTCCTTTTGCTCCTTAGCTTTAAAGCCTGCGGACTCAATTAAATCCAAAGCCGAACGCTTTTCTTCTCGCGTCATTAACGCGCTTACTGTGTGAGTTTGGGTATTGAGTTGAAGGTCTTCAAGCTTTAACACTTCAAGCGCTTGTGTAATGAGTTCGGACAACCCATCCACCACCAATCGCGTACGAATCTTTTTTACGTCATTTTGAACAATGCGGGCTTCAAGACCGGCGTCGGCCAATGTTTGCAAAAGGGGAGCGGCGTCACCCAACGAGTGATGTACCGTCACCGTTCGGTTGATGGTATTAAAAGTGGCACTTGTCACTTCCGGCAATTTTGTCAAAGCGTCAACCGCTTGGTTGCCTTCAACGGCGCAGCACATCTCGGCAATGTAAAGCACAGTGGGAGCTTTAGCTTCGTCTTCGGCAGTCGTCTCGGGCAGGGTTGCAACGAGCCCTGCCTTATCCAGTACTTCAACGAAGACCTTCGGGTCTTTAGCGTGATGCTTTACGGTCACCGTACGATTGAGGGTGTTAAATGACACCTCATCAACTTCTGGCAAATCTTTCAATGCATTAACGGCTTGATTGCCTTCAACCGCACAGCACATCTCCGCCACATAAAGCGTAGCAACACCGGGCTTTTGCTCGATATTTAACGTTGAAACATCAGGAGCCGGGGAGTGTTCATGGTCGTGCCCACAGCAGCAATGTTCACCTTCTTCATGATGATGATCGTGGCCATTTTCGTGCTCATGAGGGTGTTCATGAACTTCTGAATGCGTATGATCGTGCCCGCAACTGCAGTGAGCATGATCATGCTCATGAAGTGACTCAATATTTACTTTTTCTTGATTTGTAGCTAACGGACTGTTTTTGTTTAACATTTTGTTATCCTTTTGTGCATTCACAAGAATTGCGCTTTTTTGATGAATATCATTAAAATGCCTAAAGTAACTTTAGAGTCAAGAGGAAAAGCTAAAAACTTTTCTTTAGGTAAAAGATGAGAATTGGTGAACTGGCTAAACAATCGGATTTAACGGTTGAGACGATTCGCTTTTATGAGGCTGAGGGCCTTATTCCTAAGGCCGAACGCAGTATGAATAATTACCGCTCGTACACGGATGGTCACTTAAAGCGATTGCTCTTTATCAAGCACTGCCGTAGTCTTGATATGAGCCTTGATGAGATTCGTATTTTGACGGACGTCGATGCCCGTCGAA
>USIM01000135.1 GCA_900554675.1 uncultured Sutterella sp. | reverse complement strand
AAAATGCAATATCCTCTATCTATTCTTCTATTTCATTATTCATTAATTTGATATGTCAGAAATTCGATTGATCGTTGGCCTTGGCAATCCCGGTGCCGACTATGAAAATACTCGCCACAATGCTGGATTTTGGTTTGTTGAGCAATTAGCCTGTCGAGAAGGGGCGTTTTTTCACGAAGAAAAGAAATTTTTCGGTGAGGTTGCTCGCGTGCGTCTTAACGGCCAAGAAGTGTGGTTATTAAAACCCACCACCTACATGAATCGCTCCGGTCAAGCCGTTGTTGCTTTAGCGCTATATTACAAAATTCTTCCTGAAGAAATTTTGGTGGTTCATGACGAGTTGGATTTGATGCCGGGTTGCATGAAAATAAAAAAAGGCGGCGGCAACGCCGGCCACAATGGCCTTAAAGACATCTCTGCCAAACTTTCAACCCCCAACTTCTGGCGCCTTCGTATCGGCACGGGTCACCCGCGATCTTTAGGTATGGCCCAACAAGTAGCAGATTTCGTTTTACACGCTCCCTCCTCTGAGCACATGGAACAAATGCAAGAGTGCATTACAGCCGCTCTAAAAACAACCAATGACATTGCATTAGGCGACATGGCTCGAGTTCAACGTTCTTTAGCAAAATTTGGCGCCCCGCGCCCCCCTAAAACCCCTGAGCAAGAGTAATTCTCCCCCGAATTCCCCTTTTGCCCACACTCTTAAATGAGAGGATTTATGTTTGACCGTCGTCACTTTATAAAAAGCTCCCTTGCACTGGGTCTTGCCAGTGCTACTCCGATGATGGCGCATGCCGCTAGTGGCTTCACCGTTACTGACTTAAAAGGCAGAGAAGTTCACTTTGCGAAACAACCCAAAAAAATTGTCGTTGCCAACTACATCTCAAACTTCCTTATGATCGGTGGCGAAACCAGTATCCCGAAGATTACGGCGCTACCCTTGGATGGTTGGGACGTTACACGTTACGCTGAGCAACGTCGCTTTACCGAAGCCTTCCCGGCTTTGAAAAAAGTGCCCAGCATCGGTGGTTACCATGACAATATTTTGGATACTGAAAAAATTCTGGCTCTTAAGCCCGATGCCATTCTCGTGGGTATCGCTCAATATAACGACAACCAACATCGTCTCCAAATTCTTCAAAGTAAGGGCATCGCTGTTGTTGTCTTAGACTACCACGCCATGACACTTGAAAATCATTGTCGCAGTACAGAGATTCTTGGTCGTCTCTTAGGTCGTGAAAGCGTTGCCGAGGCTCAAATCGAGCGATATACAAACATTCGCAAAACCATTGAAGAGCGTTTAGCCAAGCTCCCCGAGTCAGCCAAGCACCGCCGCGTCTACGTTGAATGTGGTAACGAAGGAATTTCGACCTACGGCAACTCCTACAACAACACGGTTTTGTGGGGTGGGTTACTCAAGCAAGTCCAAGCTCAAAATATTGCAGCTGAAATGAAAACACCTTATGGCGCTCTATCACGTGAATTTGTTGTTTCTTCAAACCCGCAAACCATCATTATTGCGGGAAGCATCTGGCAAAACGCTGCTCAGAACGACCAAATGCACATGGGCATGATGGTAGATGAAAAAGATGCTCAAACGCGTCTAAAACGCTTTACAACACGTCCGCTATGGAGCCGACTCGAGGCCGTTCAAAAGGGCGAAGTCTACGGTGTTGACCACGGTAGCTTGCGCTCAATGATGGACTATGTCTACTCAATGTATTTGGCCCAAATTCTCTATCCGGAAGTCTTTAAAGACTTTAATGTAGAGGCGGAAATTCAGACGTTCTTTAAGACGTATTTACCGAAGGTGGATGCTTCGGGCACCTACATTTTGAAGTTAGCAAAATGAGTTGTCATCTCCAGTACCAACAAATCAATCGCAAACGACTCGGTGTCCTAATCGCAGGGGTGTTTGCCTTGTTGTTGGCAATTCTTGGAGACCTTTCGACCGGCAGTGCGGGTCTTGATCTCTTAAGTGTCATCTCGATTCTGCTTGCCGGGCCAAACGATCCTTCGATTTCTTCGACCATCGTCTGGCAATTGCGCCTTCCCATGACCCTCACGGCACTTTTTGTGGGAACCGCTTTATCGCTTGCCGGCCTCCAAATTCAAAACATCACACAAAACGCCCTTGCCAGTCCTTCGACATTAGGGATTACTTCGGCCGCCAGTTTTGGAGCTGCCATTGCCATTTCATTGGGTATTTCCGTTTTTAACGCTCTATGGATCGGCACTGCGTTGTCAGCCTTTTTGTTTGCGCTGATTGTCTCTTTTGCGATTTATGCGCTTGGGGTTAAGCGCAGCATGACGCCACAAACCGTCATTCTTGGCGGGATCGTCATGAATTTCTTTTTCATGGCTCTGCAGCAAGTCCTTATCTACCGTGCAAGTCCTGAAATTGCTCAACTTATCAACGGTTGGACATTTGGTAATCTCGAGCGCTCTTCTTGGTTATCGGTCGCTGTGGCCATTGTTCCTACCGTGATCGTTGCGTTGGTTTTATGGAAGCGAAGTTGGGCTATTACGGCATTAACGCTGGGGGAAGAACGTGCGTTAAGTTTAGGCGTCAATGTGAAGCGTTTGCGCATTGAAACGTTTTTCTTATCGAGTGTTTTGATCGCCTGCGCCGTTTCTTTTATTGGCACCATCAGTTTTGTCGGTTTGGTCGCGCCTCACCTCGCAAAGCTTGTATTAGGCGAAGATCAACGCTTCTTGCTTCCCGGTTCTTTATTGGCAGGGGCATTACTGATGACCGTAAGCTCCGTTATTGCGAAACTTCTCTCGACGGGCGCCATCATGCCGGTGGGTATTGTCACCTCTTTAATTGGTGTGCCCTTCCTCTTGGTTTTGCTGATTCGTCACTCAAGGGGGAATTACTGATGATGCTATCGGTAAAAAATCTTGGTGTCACCTTAAATGACAGAAGCATTCTCAAGGGCATCTCTGCCAACTTCTATGAAGGCGAGATGGTGGGTGTGATTGGTCACAACGGAGCTGGGAAAACGACCCTTCTTAAAGCCATTGCCGGCCTTATTAAGTATGAAGGTAGCGTAGAGATTAAGGACGGAGAGAAACTCATTGACAGAAGTACAATTCGCTACGTTCCTCAAATGTCCTCCGTTTCAACACAATTAACCGTGTTTGAAATGGTACTTTTGGGATTGGTAAAGGATCTCTCTTGGAAAGTAACGCAAGAGATTTTCCAACAAGTCGATGACGTTTTACACGCCATGCAAATTGATCAATTGGCCTACATTCCCATGAGTGAACTCTCGGGTGGCCAACGTCAATTGGTTTTTCTTGCTCAGGCCTTTGTTTCACAGCCCAAGGTTTTGTTGCTTGACGAACCCACCAGTGCTTTGGATATCCGTCACCAGTTGATTGTGATGAATGCCATCAAAAACTATACGGAAACGCATTCAGCC
>USIM01000134.1 GCA_900554675.1 uncultured Sutterella sp. | reverse complement strand
TAGAGGGCTTCGGTTAAGAGGAAATTAGCGTTCGATTTCGTAGGGCCAATCGATAATTCCGCCCATGTCATAGACCGTTTCAAAACCCAACTGATGAAGTTTTGCTTTAGCGGACTTCGTGCGAACACCCGATCGACAATAAATAATCAACGGTCGAGTTAAATCCTTGGGTAACTTCGGGTGCATAACATCGCCTGAAATATCATCATTATCAATCAAAATGGCACCGTGGATGTGACCCGCTTCATATTCAGGCGCATGACGCACATCAAGAAGCGTCACTTTGTCGCCCAATTCTTCTAGAAGCTTCTTACCTTCTTCTGCAGTAATTAACATGGCAAAAATCCTACTTAAACTTCACTTTCAAAACGCCCACGCCTTGTACACCACCTTCAAGAACATCGCCCGAATGAATCGTGCCGATACCGGCGGGCGTGCCCGTCATGATTAAGTCACCGGCCTTTAATTCATAAAGCGTCGAGAGATAACTAATGATTTCAGGTACCGTCATGATCATTTCAGCGGTCGTTCCTTCTTGGCGCTTTTGATTATTAACGTAAAGCCAAACCTTCATTGGTTCATTATCGGGCGTACGTGTAGCAGGCTTAATGGCGGTCATGGGAGCCGATTCGTCAAAGCCCTTGGCCGTATCCCAAGGTTGCCCTTTAGCGCTACTCGCGCGTTGCAAGTCGCGACGCGTTAAATCCAAACCACTGGCATAGCCCCAGACGTAGTCCATCGCTTCTTCTACGGGGATATTTTTGCCACTCTTACCAATGGCCACTACCAATTCGATTTCATGCTGAAGATCTTCCGTTGCTACAGGGAAATCTAATTCCAACGTTTCATTTTCAGGGGCATAGACCGCAGCGTCAGCAGGCTTTAAGAAAATGCTGGGAGGCGTCTTTTCGCCCAATGCGGCGTTGACAGCAGCATAGTTACGAGCTACACCGTAAATACGATGAATCGGAAAATATAAATCCTTTTCACCCTCAACAGGAATGACGGCTTGAGCGGGAGGTGCGAACAAAAACGACATGATGATTCTCTCTCAAAAAATTGAACGAATTAATTATACGTTTTAGACATAACGAGCAGACATGAAAAAGGACCAGTTTTTTGACTGATCCCCCTTCGATATATCACTATATTACTCTGCGTCACGAACAGGCTTAACCGGATTAGGCAAACCTCGAACCCAAAGATAAATCTCGTAGATGTAACCGCTGATGGCGTAGCCACAGAACACGATAAAGAGTGATAAGGTCGGATTGCTAGAGAAGGCAATCAAGAGAGCGCTTGCCACCAACACAACCCAGAACGGAATCGTACGGACAAAACCCATGTTCTTACCGCTAAAGAACGGGGCATTAGAAACCATTGTGACACCGGCATAGATCGACAAAGCAGCCGTGATTTCAGGCACGTATTGCGTCATCCAAGGAGAGATTTGACCGGCAGAAGCCAACCAAACAAAACCCATCACCAATGCAGCACCAGCGGGGCTTGCCAACCCTTGGAAAAAGCCCTTATCAATCACGCCGATATTGGCGTTAAAGCGAGCCAAACGAATGGCGGCACCGGCACAATAAATGAAAGCAGCTGCCCAACCGAAGTTACCCAAATCCTTTAAGGCAAATTCATAGGCAATCAAAGCAGGACAGACACCAAAAGCCGTCATGTCCGCAATGGAGTCAAACTGTTCACCAAAAGTACTTTGCGTGTGCGTCAAACGAGCCACACGGCCGTCCATACCGTCTAAAAGCATGGATAAGAAAATAACAGCAGCAGCAATGCCAAAGTCACCGGCCATCGCTTGAGCCACGCCCCAAAAGGCACAGAAAAGCGAAGCCATCGTAAAGGAGTTCGGCAATAAGTAAATACTGCGAGCACGAGCTTCCTTAATGCGAGCTTGCATATTGGTGCGTGCAGAACGACGAATCTTTCTCATGATTAAACAGAGTCCTTTTTTAATTATTCTTTAAGCCTTGGGAGCTAACTTGGCCAAAACCGTTTCGGTACCCAACACCTTTTCACCAATCGTCACGCAAGGCGTGGCGTCCAAGGGAAGGTAAACGTCAACGCGACTACCGAAACGAATAAAACCATAACGTTGGCCTTTGTGAAGTTCATCACCCTTTTGCACGTAGCAAAGAATACGGCGAGCGACAAGACCTGCCACTTGGACAAACGTAATACGAGTGCCGTCATCTAAACGGGCAATCACGGCATTGCGTTCATTTTCCGTGCTGGCCTTATCCAAGTCAGCATTAAAGAACTTGCCAGGATAGTATTGAACGTCTTCAATCACGCCGTTCACGGGAGAGCGTTGGCAGTGAACATTAAAGATGTTCATAAAAACGCTGATCATCAACGCATTTTCTTGTGTGTAAGGATTGACCGTTTCTTCAACCTTAATCACACGACCGTCAACAGGGCAAATAACGGCATCCGCCATAGCCGGCACTTCTCGAGCCGGATCACGGAAGAATTGGGTAACCAAAATGAAAAGGACCCACAACACCGCAGCAATAAAGCCAAAACCCACAAAGGACGTCCACAAAGCAGCTAACAAAAAAGTTGCTGCAATAAAAGGCCAACCCTCACGGGCTAAAATCGGATGAGGATAGTTCGGATTCACTTCTATTTGCTCCACGAACAATAAGACAATCTAACGTATTTTACGCTATTCATCTAACTAACTGTTTCTCCCTAAAACAAAACACCATCTCTTTCTTAGATATTTGTCCTAACTCAAACGATATGTAACAAATATGGCTACCAAAATCTCAGACCTCAGTAGCCACTTATCGCATTGATCATTTATCGCTTGATCAACACATCCGTTGTCACCGTCATATTCAAAGTACTGTTCCCAGCCTCAATTTCAGGAGCGACAGCTGCACCATCCATCATCTTGGCATTGGCTCGCATAAGAGCGTATTCTGAACGCGGAATCATCCCAGTGCTAAATCGCAAATTTTGCATTTCAACTTTCTTTGCCTCACGCCCCAATGAATCCGCTACCCACGTTGCACGTTTTGTTGCATCATTAATAGCCATACGCACAAGCTTTTCATCGTAAGTGGTTCGGGCTTTTTCTGAAACACTGAACGTTAATTGATCAAGTTCCAAGCGACCGCTTAATTTTTCTACAACAACCGGCACTTGAGCAACATCATTTGCTTTAACAGAAAGACTTTGCATTACACGCCAAGCAATAATCTTCGGCGCTTTTTCAGCTTTAGTTTCACTATAGACGGGATAAGAGTTAAAGCCTTGTGTTTGAAGTTCTAACCCTGCATTTAAGGATTTAAGCGTTTCAACGCCCGCATTCATTGTCTTGATAACTTGAGCTGTGGCGTCTTTTAATGTGGGGGCTTGTGCTTGCGTACGCCAAAACATTTGTGCTTGATCATTAGGAACGACCAATGAAGCCGTCCCGA
>USIM01000133.1 GCA_900554675.1 uncultured Sutterella sp. | reverse complement strand
TTGCGCAAATTCTCGGACTAACCCTAACAATTAATTGAAGTAAAACTTTAAGATGAGTTAATCTAGACAAATAAACCTAGAAAAATAGAACTTACGGAATAGGATTTCAAAAGAATGTTTCACTTTTTCAAGAAAACTGATAAAGTAAAGAGCATTCCTTTTTAAGGTGATTGATATGAACACAATGTTGCAAAACGCACAATGCTGGTGGTGGCGCTGCTGAGAAGCGGGTGCCATGGTTTTTGCAACTTATGAAATAAACCCGCCTAGTTTGAGCGGGTTTATTTTTATCCTTAAAACCTATCAACTTCCCATAAGTCCGCTCGAAATAGGCAAGCAACTATTTGGAGTGACTTATGACTCAACTTAATCCTTTCTTCGGTCCTTTCGGCGGTCAGTTTGTTCCTGAGGTTTTAAAGCCTGCTTTGGACCAACTCGAAAATGCTTTCCTTGAAGCGCAAAGCGATGACGCATTTAAAGAAGAACTTCAACATCTCCTCTATGACTATGCGGGTCGTCCAACGCCTTTGACCCTTTGTCAAAATTTAACCGCCGGCACAAACACAAAGATTTTCTTAAAGCGTGAAGACCTTTTACATGGCGGCGCACACAAAACAAACCAAGTATTAGGTCAAGCACTATTGGCTAAACGCATGGGCAAAAAGCGCATCATCGCAGAAACCGGTGCCGGTCAACACGGTGTTGCCACCGCACTTGCCTGCTCCCTGATGGGGTTTGATTGCACGATCTACATGGGAGCAAAGGACGTGGAGCGCCAAAAACCTAACGTTTTCCGCATGGAATTAATGGGAGCGAAGGTGATTGCCGTAACCGATGGCGCGCAAACCTTAAAAGAAGCATGTGAAGCCGCCTTAAATGATTGGGTCGAAAACGTCGATACGACGCACTATATGTTAGGCACCGCTGCCGGTCCCCATCCATTCCCGACGATTGTTCGCGAATTTCAAAAGATTATCGGCGAAGAAGCCAAGGAACAAATTCTCGATATTGAGCACCATTTGCCCGATGCCGTCATTGCCTGCGTGGGCGGAGGAAGCAACGCCATAGGTTTATTTAACGACTTTATTGAACACGAAAATGTCGCTCTGATCGGTGTGGAACCGGCAGGCTTTGGCATGGATACCAACAAACACGGCTGCGTACTTCAAAAAGGCACGGAAGGGGTCTTCTTTGGTGCGAACTCCTTAAATATGCAAAACGACAAGGGAGAGATTGAAGAGTCTTACTCCATCGCCGCAGGCCTTGACTTCCCTTCTGTCGGGCCTCAGCACTGCTACCTTCAATCCATCGGTCGCGCTCAATACGTCGGCATCAAAGACGTTGAAGCCCTCGAAGCCTTTATGCTCTTAAGTCTTCATGAAGGCATCATCCCTGCTTTAGAGAGTTCTCACGCATTGGCCTATGCTTTAAAGATGGCTAAGAGCGATCCTCAAAAGCAACAAGCGCTCATTGTGAATCTCTCCGGTCGCGGTGACAAGGATATCTTCCAGGTTTATGATTATTTCAAGAAGGAAGGCATCATGATCGATGGTCACTTAACGCAAGCTTCATTAGTCGCTTTCCAAGAAAAGCATCAACTTATTTAAATATTAGGGGACGAACATGACCCAACGCTTTGATCAAGACCTTGTCGAGACATTAAATACGCTCACAACGATCGACGTTATTAAAAAGGGCCTTAACTTTGTTAAGGATGCATTGCCGGAAAGCATTGAGGTGCAAAAAGAACTCGCTCTTATTGAAGCGCCGAGTTACCACGAAGAAGAAAAGGCCAAGCGTTATGCTGAACTTTTGATTAAAGCGGGTCTTGAAGAGGTTCGAATCTGCACCAACTTTAATGTCTACGGATTTATTCGTGGAAGCGGTAATACAGGCAGGGCCGTTGTCCTTGAAGGGCACTTGGATACCGTTTTTGATTTCGGAAGTGTTAAAGGTGTCACGACCGATAGCGAAGGGCGCATTCATTGTCCTGGCATTTGCGACGATACGAGAGCACTGGTTGCCAACCTCTCGGTACTCAAAGCCATTAAAACGCTCAACATCCGTCCTGTTCATGACATCGTGATTGCCGGCACCGTCTGTGAAGAAGGTTTGGGTGGGATGAAGGGCATCCGCGCCCTCTTAGACGACCTCAAGCCTCAAACCCACGTTTTAGCGAGTATTTCCATTGATGGCCCGACAGGTAACGTCTTTTACGCCAACGCCACGGGCATGGTCGATTGGAGCGTAACCTTTGAAGGCCCGGGAGGACACGCGTGGACCGCATGCGGTACCCCCAGTGCCGTTCAAGCGGCCTGTCGAGCCGCCGCAATCATCAGCGACATTGAATTGCCGGACAATCCCAAGACAACGTCGACCGTGAGCCTCATCGAAGGCGGTCAAGCCATTCACGGGATTGCTCAGAAAGCCGTCATGAAAATCAATATGCGATCAAACGATCAGGAAGAGCTTGAAAAGCTCAATGAAAAGATGATCGCTGCTTTTGAAAAAGGCGCGGCGCTTGAAAATGCTCGCTACGGGAAAGACGGCGTTGTTAAAGTCACCTATGAGAAAGAATTGAGTGTCCCTGCGGGCTCTCAACCCGATGATGCCCGAATTATTCAAGTGGCAAAACTCGTGACCCAAGCCTGCGGTTTAGAACCTGAACTCAAAAAAGGCGGTTGCACGAATGCCAACATGCCGATTTTCGATGGGATTCCTGCGATTACCTATGGCCGAGGCGGAAAAGAATACGGCACGCACACGTTAGCCGAATGGTTTGATCCGACGGGAGTGGAGGTTTGCGAGCAAAAGTCGTTTTTAACTCTTTTATTATTAGCAGGGGTTGAAAATACGGTTGCACCTTTAGGCGAAACGCTTAAGTCGTAACATTACAATTTGGCAAGCTTTAAGCGAGTACAATCAAAAAAGTGATCATTCTTAGGGGAATCGGTATGAAAAAATTTATTCAAGACTTTCAAGCCTTTATCAGTCGCGGCAACGTGATTGATATGGCTGTCGGTGTCATCGTAGGCGCCGCCTTTAGTCAAATCGTGAACTCTTTGGTTAAAGACGTTGTCAATCCCATTTTGGGGTTTGTTGTCGGCTCCCAAGACTTCTCGGATTTATTCATTGTGCTTTCAATGCCCGAAGGCTATGCCGGTCCCATGACCTATGCTGAACTTACCAAAGCCGGTGCCACGGTCTTGGGATATGGCTCTTTTATTACCGCAGTCTTTCATTTCCTTTTGCTTGCTTTGGTGGTGTTCTCCATGGTTCGTGTTGTGAGCAAAATTCGCACCCATGCTGAAGAGCTTCTTAAAGCCAAAGAAAAGGAAGAAGAAAAAGTGGCTGAACCTGCCGCACCGCCTCCCACACCGGAAGACATTGAACTCTTGCGTGAAATTCGTGATTTGCTGAAGAAAGAAAAAGCTTAAGCGATCTTACTTTTGGATTTAGCCACTCAATCACCCGATGAGTGGCTAAATTTTTGCCTAATTCGTAAGCAATATAGAAAAACTATAGGTT
>USIM01000132.1 GCA_900554675.1 uncultured Sutterella sp. | reverse complement strand
CTCACATGTGGGACACGTTTGATCCCCCTATTCCGCACGTTGAGCGTTTGGAAAAGGGACTTTTGGGCAGAGAGGCAAAGCTCTTGATTGCCATGGCAGAGTACTACTGCCAAAAGACCCATAAAACGAATGCGTTATGTGATGACTGCCGTCAGCATCTTCGCTACTCTTTGGCACGCCTTGCCTGTTGCCCTTATGGAGAGGAAAAACCAACGTGCGCGAAATGTGTCGTTCGTTGCCACAAAAGTGATGAGAAAGCACATATAAAGGCCGTCATGAAAACCTCTGGCGCACCAATGCTTCTTTATCACCCGATTCTGACTTCGGAACATTTGTTGCGAGCTCTGAAAAAGGCCCCTCCTCACCCTCGGGAATTACGTAAAAAGACCAAAAGCGAATAATCTGTTACATCCTTTACGGATTTCCAAAAGTTCCCTATGTTCTTCCGTGACACAATGATAGGTAAGACACTGGAAAGGAAGTAAAAATATGATTGGCAAAAAATTAAACACAAAGCTTGAATCATTAAAGACACAGGTCAAAACTCAGAAAAACCGCATCAGTGAAGAGTTCTCAGAACTCTCTGATGAAATTAAGGGTAAGCGCATGGAGCTCTCTGAGGAGTTGTCGGAAAAGAAGCAACAACTTAAAGAGGAACTCAAAAGCAATCAACTTAAAATGATTGCTCGCTTTCGTCGCAAGCAAAAAGCGCTTGCCATCGAGTGGGATGACGTTCAAGAGAAGTCTCGTGAAAAGTGGGATGACTTTATCGACAAGTACGAAATCGATGAGTTGGAACGCATGATCGATCGCTTCAAAATTGATAGCGAATCGCTTGAGCGTTTGCCAGAGGACGCCGTCATTCGTGAATTGCCTCCCCGTGCTCACTTCTCAATGACGTTGGATAACGCCTTCATGAAACGCCGCTCCACCCGAGACTTTTCCGGTGAAACGATTCCCGAAGAAGAAGTCGCCGCCATTTTATGGGCTTGTGACGGTATTAACCGCCCGAGCTTAAAGCGCACCACACCTTCAACTTTTAACTGGCAAGAAGTGGATATCTACGTGGTTCAGGCCAATGGCATTTGGAAGTATTTGCCCAAACGCAATGTCCTCCTTTTCATTGAAGGCAACGATCAACGTGAACACTTCGGTGAAATCAAGCCTTGGATGAAGCTGGCAAGTCAACACTTGGTCTTTGTCTCTGATAAGCGCAAGATGGAAACCTTTACCACCAAAATCATTGAAAAGACATTTGACGTGGATGTCTCTCAAGATGAAATCAGCGTTGTGGCCCGAGCCATTGACGTAGGCGCTAAGGTTCAAGCGGCCTACATGGCTGCTGCCGCTTTGGGCCGAGGTTGCACTTGCCGATTGCTTGCCCACCACGCAAAGCCTCGTCAATTGTTAAAACTCACGGAAGATGAAGAAATCTTGGCGATATGCTCGATTGGTGATGTCTCGGAATCGCTTTTTGATCACCCCTTTTGATTAAAAAATAAACATTTTCAAATAGTTAGAGTGTTAATACCAATATTATAAAGACAAGTTTCGGTCTAGGCTGAAAGTATCCTGTTTAACTCCTTAAAGAGGTGTCTTCATGAGTCCGAAACGTCTTTTGTTAGCTACTTGCTTGGGCGCTGCCTTAGCAAGCTTTTCTTTATCTTCTCAAGCCTGTTTCACAATCATTGTCGGTAAAGATGCTTCAAGCACCGGAGAAATCTTAGTCGGTCACAACGAAGACAATGACCGTCGTATTATCACGAGCCAATACTGGGTGCCGGCCGCCAAACACAAAAAAGGCGAAACCTTGTACTACGAACCCGGTACCGCCAAGATTCCTCAAGTTGCTCAAACATTAGGTTACTGGTGGAGTCAAACATTAGCGCCCGATGGCTACAGCTTCTCGGATGGTTTCATCAATGAAAAAGGCGTTTTAGTTGTTTCTAACAACTGTGGCGACACTTATGAAAAGGATGAAAAGGTGAAAAACGGTGGTGTAGGTTACGGTATTCGTCGCATCGTGGCAGAACGCGCTCACACCGCTCGCGAAGCCGTTCAAATTGCCATTGACTTGGTTACACGTTATGGCTACACCCACCAAGGTCGTACCTACACATTTGCAGACCGCAACGAAGCTTGGCAAGTCGCCCTGTTACGTGGCCATCGTTACTTAGCCCGTCGCGTTGGCGACAATGAAATGACGTTCTTAGCCAACGCCTACCTCTTTGACAATGTCGACTTAAACGACAAAGAAAATGTGATTGCGTCACCCGACTTGGTTCAACATGCTATCAAGATGGGTACCTATAAGCCTGCTAAAGCAGGTGACTACTCCGACTTCAATTTCCGAGAAGCTTATCAGCCCGATCGCCGTCGTGCTGCAGACTGGAACATGGAACGTGTTGCTACGTTCTTAGAAATGATGACGGGTAAAGAGTCTCGCGACTACAATAACTTCCCGTTCGTTTTGACACCGTCAAAGAAGATTTCAGAAGCGGATTTACGTAAGTTCTTGCGCGGCCAGTCAAAATGGGAAGAACGTAATCACGGCTTCCATCTCTATAGCCTTCGTGACATCGGTAACCTTGATACCTACGATAGTGTTGTCTTCCGTTTGAACAAAGATCCGTTGTTAACGACCACATGGCGCACCAACGGTCGTCCGTTTGAAAACGCCTATGTTCCGGCATTCCCCTTGGCAGCTCCCGCATTAGCCCAATCCTTCATGTCGCCTGAAGAAGGTTTGTACGCTCAATTCCGCTCCAAACCCAAACATCTCCACTACAGCCCCGATCGCAATGTCTACACTTTCATTGCCACTCAAAGCTTCTTGGATTGGATGCCCGATGAACGCGAAGACTTCCAAAACGATATTGAAGATTACGAAAAGGCAATGACGAAGGAATTGGACAAGGTCCTTGTTCGTGCCAAGACCGTTGCTGCCGTTGATCGTGCTCGTGCCAAGGACGTTTTGCATACCTACAACGTTTTATCTTACAACGAAATCTTGGGACTTAACTCTGCTTGGCTTAAGAAGTTAAACCAACGAGACATGATCATCATGAAGGACTCTTTAAGTCAAAAGGATACGGGTAATGTCGATGTTGTCCTCTTTGGTCAAAAGGGCTTTAACGTTAAGAAGATTGATGCTCAATGGACAAGTTTCGGTTCGGCTTACTCTAACGCCGATGACGAACAAAACCTCGAACGTACCAAGCCCTCAAAGATCACCTTTAAGGACTTAAATGGTGATGGTTTTGAAGATGCTGTCATGACATTCCCCGTTAAGGGTGCCACGGCTTATACATTCCCCGGTGTAAATACGGAACTCTTCCTCTTTACGCGTGTGGATGGTGAACCGGTTGTCGCTTTTGATACGGTCATGATCAAGAAGTAATTCTTTTATCCCTTCGACAAAAAGTGGGAATCATCTTTTCTGGCACTACTGTCCAAAATAATTTCCAAGAGTAAAGGTGACTCTGCATAAATGTGAAAAATAGGCCTTTAAGCTGGCGGTGGTATGATG
>USIM01000131.1 GCA_900554675.1 uncultured Sutterella sp. | reverse complement strand
ATAAAGATATTAGTGAAGGCTCCCATGACTATAAAGATTGATTACTCGCGCGACACCCTCTTTGACGAGTTGGGGATGGTGCGCTTGCGTGAAAGCTATATGCGTGCGGATGAAAATAGTCCGCAAGACCGTTTGGCATTTGTTGCTCAATCGTTTGCAACGGATGAAGCGCATGCGCAACGTATCTATGACTATGCTTCTAAACATTGGTTAAGTTTTTCTACGCCCATTTTGAGTTTCGGTCGTACGAAAAAGGGGTTGCCCGTGAGCTGTTTTCTTTCTTACATGGAAGATAGCGCAGAAGGCTTGGTGGATACGCTCTCGGAAGTCAATTGGCTTTCGATGTTGGGCGGTGGCGTGGGCATTCACTTGGCCATTCGCAGTGCCGATGAAAAAAGCGTTGGTGTGATGCCTCACTTGAAAGTCTATGATGCGGCTTGTTTGGCTTATCGTCAAGGCACGACCCGTCGAGGCTCTTATGCAGCCTTTTTGTCGGTTGATCATCCCGATATTGTCCAATTCATTGAGATGCGCAAGCCCACGGGCGACCAGAATATGCGTACGCTCAATTTGCATCACGGGATTAACATCACGGATGCTTTCATGCAAAAGATTGAAGAAAGCATGAAGGATGGCAACGCCGATGACAGCTGGCCCTTGAAGGATCCGCATTCGGGCAAAGTCGTGGAAGTGGTGAGTGCAAGAGATATTTGGCAGCGCATTTTAGAGTTACGTATGCAAACGGGCGAACCCTACTTGGTCTTCACCGACACGGCCAATCGGTCGTTGCCCGAGTGGCTTCAAGCGCAAGGCTTAACCATCAATGGCTCCAACCTTTGCACGGAAATCTTTTTACCGACGAGCGCCGATCGCACGGCAGTTTGCTGCTTAAGTTCCGTGAACGTGGAGTACTTTGATGAGTGGAAAACGCAAGAACGTTTTATCGATGACGTGATGATGTTCCTCGATAATGTCCTTGAGTACTTTATCGAGCACGCGCCCGATCCTATTTCGCGAGCGAAATATTCGGCGCAACGAGAGCGTTCCGTGGGCTTGGGGACGTTGGGTTTACATGCGTATTTTCAACGCAAAGGGATTGCGTTTGACAGTGCAATGGCAAAAGCGCTTAATCGTCGTATTTTCGAACATATCCATCAAAAGTGTGCCCTGGCAGACCACCGTTTGTGTGAAGAGCGCGGGCCGTGCCCTGATGCAAAAGACGCCGGCATCAAACGACGTTTTTCTCACTGGATGGCCGTGGCCCCCAATGCGTCTTCCAGTTTGATTGTTGGCAACACCAGTCCTTCAATTGAACCGCGACGCGCCAATGTCTATCGTCAGGATACGATTTCGGGCGCTCACATTGTGAAAAACCGTTATTTGGTTAAAGCGCTCGATGAACTTCAAATGAATACCGATGAAGTTTGGGCGGACATCATTGCGCATGACGGTAGTGTTCAACATCTTGAGGCGATCCCGGAAGCTATTCGAGCCGTCTTTAAAACCGCCCAAGAGCTTGATCAACGTTGGCTAATTGAATTGGCGGCCGACCGTCAAACGTACATTGATCAGGGGCAGTCGCTCAATTTATTTTTCCCTGCTGATGTTTCAGTCGCCTATTTGCACGCCTGCCACTTCATGGCATGGAAGCGGGGATTAAAGTCACTTTATTACTGCCGAAGCGATAAGTTAAGAAAGGCCGATCGTGTGGGAGTGGCGATTGAACGTCGTCGCATTGAAGACGATATCAATATGCGTGAAGTCTTAGAAGATAGCACCTGTTTGGCTTGTGAAGGATAGAAAATGGATAAGAAGAAAACCCTTTTGACGCAAAGTCGTGACTACTACAAGCCCTTTGTGTACCCGTGGGCTTATGACGCTTTCATGCAGTCTGAACAGATGCATTGGCTCTGGACTGAAGTGCCGATGGTTGAAGACGTGAAAGATTGGCGTTTGCGTTTAACGGAAGCAGAACGTGACTTTTTAACGAAGGTTTTTCGCTTCTTCACACAAGGCGACATCGATGTGAGTTCGGCTTATGTGCATACCTATTTGCCGGCTTTCCCGCAGCCTGAAATCCGTATGATGCTCTCAAGCTTTGCGGCTCGTGAAGCCGTGCACGTTGCGGCGTACTCTCACTTAATTGAAACCTTAGGGATGCCAGAGGCAATCTATAACGAATTCTTAGAGTACGAAGCGATGGCCGATAAACATGACTACTTCCACGGTCTTCGAGAAGATGACGAGGAAAATCTTGCCGCTAAGATGGCTGCGTTTTCCGCCTTTACCGAAGGAATGCAGTTATTTTCTAGCTTTGTGATGCTTTTAAACTTCACGCGCAACGGTACGATGCGAGGCATGGGGCAAATTATTGCCTGGTCAATTAACGATGAAACGTTGCACACCGAGTCGATGATTAAGCTTTTTCGTGAGTACATCACGCAAAACCCCGAGATGTGGAACGATGATTTAAAGCGCACGATTTACACGATTGCCGAAAAGATGGTGGAATTGGAAGACCGCTTTATTGAGTTGGCGTTCGGCGTGAACGAAATGCAAAAACTTACGCAAGAAGATGTTAAAGCCTATATTCGTTACATTGCCGATCGCCGTCTTATTGCTATGGGGATGAAGGGGATTTTTGGTGTTAAGCACAATCCTTTGCCTTGGGTGGATGCCATGCTGGGGGTCACGCACACCAATTTCTTTGAAAATCGAGTCGTGGATTACGCCAAGGGCGCTTTAACAGGGGATTGGAGTGATGTTTGGGGCGGAGCCAAAGACTGATTTTTCGACAAGATAATGTCATTTTGTGGGCACTTTTTTGTGAATGAGAAAGTGCCCATATCTTTAACTTTTTGTTCAATAGTGAGACATTTGCGAAAAAAGTTGAACGTAATAAGACTTTTCTTTGCAAAATACATGCTAGAGCTAAGAACATATGTTATGTTCAAAACATATGTTGTTCTAAAAAACATATGTTATTCCAAGAAACATATGTCAACATAAGTGACATAAGCAACGAAATGATTTGAGAGATAAACCATGGTTACAGCGATTCAAGTAAGAGGCGCTCGCGTCCACAACCTTAAAAATATTGATGTGGATATTCCGCTCAACAAAATTGTGGGCATCGCAGGTGTCTCCGGTTCCGGCAAATCATCTCTTGCTTTGGGCGTTCTTTATACGGAAGGCTCTCGCCGTTATTTGGAAGCTCTTTCAACCTATACGCGCCGACGTTTGACACAAGCGCCTCGAGCAGATGTTGATGAGGTCTTATACATTCCTTCTGCATTGGCTCTTCACCAGCGTCCTCAAGTTCCCGGTATTCGCAGTACCTTCGGAACGGGAACGGAACTATTGAATTCCTTGCGTTTAATGTTTTCGAGACTGGCTTCACACCGTTGCCCCAATGGTCACTATGTCGAGCCGACGTTGGACGTTGCTGCCGAGCGTCCTTTGATTTGTCCCGTGTGTGGCGTGAAGTTTTTTGCACCGGGAGCCGAGAGTTTGGCCTTTAATTCGCAAGGGGCGTG
>USIM01000130.1 GCA_900554675.1 uncultured Sutterella sp. | reverse complement strand
GTTGGATTGAAGAGGGGGCGGTGACCGTTAATGGTGAGGTTGCCACAAAGATTCGCCAAAAGGTGAGTGCCGGTGACGAAATCGAAGTCGTTGCCCAACCGTCTCCTGAAGAGCTCGCCTTTAAAGCCGTGGAGATGGACTTGGACGTGGTGTATGAAGATGACGATATCTTGGTCGTCAATAAACCCGTGGGGTTAGTCGTGCATCCGGCGGCCGGTCACTGGGACGATACGCTCTTAAACGGCCTTTTATTTAGAAACCCGGAATTAAAAAATGTACCGCGCGCCGGCATCGTGCACCGTTTGGATCGCGATACGTCAGGGTTAATGGTGGTCGCAAAGACGATTGAAGCCCAAACGGATTTGATTCGTCAGCTCCAAGCCCGTACGGTTAAGCGTGAGTATTGGGCGATTGTCCACGGTCGTGCACCGGAAGCCGGTTTTGTGGATGAACCCATCATGCGCGATCCGCGCTCACCCATGCGCTTCTGTGTGGGACAAGGCCCGCGTAGCAAAGAAGCCAAGACGCATGTGCGCTTGGTCGATGCCGCTTTTGTGCCGGGCGCCGGTCAAACGCCTTTGACCGTGTCTTGGATTGCCTGTCGCTTGGATACCGGTCGTACGCACCAAATTCGTGTGCATATGCAATGGGCAGGTCTTCCATTATTGGGTGACCCCGTCTATAAAGGAAAATTGGGTAAACTACCGTCGGATTCTCCTTTGTCGATGATGCAACGTCAGGCGTTGCATGCATCGCGTTTAGGGCTCGTACATCCGCGAACGCAAGAACACATGGAATGGTTCGTTGAACCGCCCGAAGATATGATTGAATTAATGGATACCTTGGGTTTTGGCCCTTGGGATGAACCGGTCACGGTTTTTAAGGAATAAGAAATGATTGATGATGCAACGAAACCCGCGCTTGAAATTTTGCAACCCGATTGGGACAAGCTTTGTCCTGAAAACGTCGACGCTTTAATGACGTTGCGTGCCGGTGGCGTTTCTTCCGGCCCTTACGGTGACAAGACGGGCGTGGGCGGCTTTAATGTCGGCGCCTACTGCGGTGATGTGGACTTTTGCGTCAAGATGAATCGTCAATTGGCTTCGCAATTGGTGCCTTCTGACCCCAAGTGGCTCAAGCAAGTGCACGGCACCACGATTGTGGATGCTGAAACGAGCGAGTTGGAAGTCGAAGCCGATGCAAGCACCTCGGTGACGCCCGGCGTGGTTTGTGTGGTGCAAGTGGCTGACTGCTTGCCGGTATTGATCACTGAAAAGACGGGTAAGGCCGTTGCTGCCGTTCATTGCGGTTGGCGAAGCCTTGCCGATGGCATTTTGCAAAAGACGATTGCTCGCTTAAACGAACGTTTGGGCGGTGAACATGAATACTTGGCTTGGATGGGCCCGCGTATCGGTGACGATGACTTTGAAACGTGTGAAGATGTTTTAAAGGCCATGCAACAACATTTGCCCCAAGCGTCCGATGCTTTTAAAGCCAAGGGGGACGGTAAGTATTTAGCGTCGCTTACCACATTGGCCGCTCAAGCTTTGGCTCAAGTCGGCGTGACCGAAACGGTGATTGCTCGTCATTCAACGTACGCCAATGCCGATCTCTTTTACAGTTTCCGTCGCGATGAAACGACGGGACGACACGCTGCCATGATTTGGATTAAAGGAGAAGCTTGATGAGTCGAATTCCCCGTGTGGGCTTTGTGTCCATGGGCTGCCCCAAAGCGTTGGTTGATTCGGAACGCATCATGACCGAGCTTCGTGCCGAAGGTTATGACTTGGTGGGCTCCTACCACGATGCCGATTTGGTGATTGTGAATACCTGCGGCTTTTTAAATGAAGCCGTTGCAGAGAGCGTGGAAGCAATTCAAGAAGCCATGCGTGAAAACGGTCGCGTGATCGTGACGGGCTGCTTGGGGGCTAAAAAGCACTTGGACGGCACGATGTACTTGGATGACGTCTGCCCCAATGTGTTAGGTATTACCGGTCCCGGGGAATTTAACAAGGTGATTTCGTTGGTGCATCAACATTTGCCTAAACCTCATGATCCTTTCTACGACTTGGTGCCCAAAGCCGGTATTAAGTTAACGCCCAATCACTACGCTTACTTAAAGATCAGCGAAGGCTGTAACCACCATTGCGCCTTTTGCATCATTCCGCAATTGCGCGGCCCCTTGGTGAGCCGCCCTGTGGGTGAAATTTTGCACGAAGCCAAACTTCTTAAGGCTCAAGGCGTCAAAGAATTGATGGTGATTAGCCAAGACACCTCGGCTTATGGCGTTGATCGCAAGTATGGGATTGACTTTACTGATAGCGGTAAGGCCGTCCGTACCAAACTCATAGACTTAGCGAAAGAATTGGGTGACTTGGGGATGTGGATTCGTATGCACTACGTCTATCCCTACCCTCATGTTGATGCCGTTGTGGAATTGATGGCCGAAGGTAAGATTTTGCCTTACTTGGACATCCCGTTCCAACACGCGCATCCTCGTGTGTTGAAGTCCATGAAGCGTCCCGCCTGCACGGAAAAGACGCTTGAGCGTATTAAGGCTTGGCGCTCGATTTGCCCGGATTTGACGATTCGCTCGACCTTTATTGCTGGTTTCCCCGGTGAAACGGAAGAAGAATTCCAATACCTTTTGGACTTCTTGGAAGAAGCGCAACTCGATCGCGTGGGTTGCTTTGCCTACTCTCCCATTGAAGGGGCAGCGGCTAATGAGTTGCCCGGTGCATTGCCAGACGAAGTGCGTGAAGAGCGTCGTGAACGCTTTATGGAAGTGCAAAGCCGTATTTCGGCTGAACGCTTGGCACGCAAGATTGGTCAAACGTTGCCGGTCATCATTGATGAGTGCGAAGATGAAGACGGGGTGGCTATTGGTCGCACAACGGCTGATGCCCCTGAAATCGATGGCATTATCTATGTGACAACGGACGGTCACTTAAATCCCGGTGATATCGTCAACGTTCGCGTGACGGCGAATGAAGAGTACGACTTGGTGGGGCGTCACGTCCCGTAAAGGACTGCTATGCGAAGTCAATGGTTAACAATCAAACCTTGGATCAAACGTATCGTTTGGACGGTATTGGGCTTGGTTGTTGCCATTGAGTCTTACTACATTGGCCAAGTTGTCTACTACGCCTATAACCCCATCACAACGTCTTCCTACATTGAAAGCGAACGAGCTCGATTGGGTAAGGTTCGTCACTATCCGGTCAAACTCAATCAAATCAGCAACGTCATGATTCGCAGTGCCATTTCTGCGGAAGACTTTCACTTTCCAAAGCACCGTGGCATTGAGTGGAATTCCACCTACCAAGCTTTCATCAATAACGTGTTTCTCGATAAGTCAGCACCGGGTGGCTCAACTATTACGCAACAAACAGTCAAAAATCTATTTTTGTCTCACGAAAAAAGTTACATCCGCAAGGCTCAAGAAATCATTTTGACCTTGGTGATGGAAGCCACGTGGAGTAAGGGTCGCATTATTGAGACCTACCTCAATATTGCGGAATTCGGAAAAGGGATTTTCGGGGTTGAAGCAGCGGCGCGTTATTAT
>USIM01000129.1 GCA_900554675.1 uncultured Sutterella sp. | reverse complement strand
GGGTACGTTGAAGCTCTTGTTCCAACCGGCTGAAGAAGCGATTAGCGGTGCTTTGGCCATGATTGACGCAGGTGTTTTGGAAGATGTGGACTATGCTTTAAGTAGCCATATTCGTCCGATTCAAGACGTTGAAGCCGGTAAGGTATGCCCGGGTGTGATGCACTCTGCTTCTCACACGATGTTTGTTGAAATCGAAGGTCGTAGCGCTCACGCTGCTCGTCCGCATTTGGGTATCAACACCATTGATGTGGCATGCGCCATCATTCAAAACGTCCAAGCTCAATGGTTTAACCCTGCCGATGTTTGGTCTGCCAAGTGTACGCAAATGCACGCTGACGCTGGTGCTTCCAATTCTATTCCGGGCAAGGCTCGTTTGACGTTTGACTGCCGTGCCGGTACGAACCCCTTGATGGCAGACTTTAATGAACGTTTTGCTCGTATCGTGAAGAACACAGCAGAAGCTTTTGGTGCTAAGGCTGAAATCATTGAAGGTGGTAACTGCCCGGCTGCTGAATACGATGAAGACTTCAAGGACATGGTTCGTGAAGCTATCGTCAATGTCTGCGGTGCCGATGCCGTGGCTAAGGACTGTGGCGGTGGTGGTGAAGACTTCCACTTCTTCAAGATGGCTAAGCCCTCTATTAAGGCTGCTTACTTTGGTGTTGGTGTTGGTGCCACGCCGGGCTTGCACAATGCCGATATGCACTTTGATCCGAAGTATTTGATCAACGGTGTGAACATTACTGTTGATGTTGCTAAGCGCTTGGTCGGCTAATCGGTCTCGCTTTTAATAGCTAATCAAAACCTCTCGCTGAGATAGTCTCTCAGTCGAGAGGTTTTTCTATGCAAAGGTGTTAAAAGAGCATAGAATTTAAATTGAAATTTGAATTTAATTGAGAACGCTATGAGTACAAAGAAAAAGCGCTTAATTGGACTGGTTACCGTTGCCGTACTGGCTGTCGCAGGGTGGGCTGGTTACAAATACCTCAATACGGATGACGGTTTAAAGCTCTATGGTGCGATTGATATGCGTACCGTTAATCTGGCTTTTGAAGAATCGGGTCGTTTAAAAGAAATGATGGTTGAAGAAGGTAGCAAAGTGGCTCCAAAAGACATTATTGCCCGCTTAGATGATAGTCGCTACCTCATTGCCTATAACAATGCTCAATCCGCATTAGATACGGCTCAAGCACAGTTAACGCTATTGAGTGCCGGACCTCGTCCTCAAGAAGTTGAAGTTGCTCGTGCTAAGGTCAGTGCCATGCAGTCTCAATTGGCGCTCTCTACTCGTACCTGTCAACGAGAAAAGAAGATGGGGGCTGCTACAAGTGTTATGCGTCGAGATCAGGCGTGTTCTCAAATGAAGGTCGATCAGTCCCTTTTGCATGAAGCGCAAAAGACATTGGATTTGGTTTTGGCCGGTACTCGTCAAGAAGAAATTGATGTTGCTAAAGCACGTGTTCAACAGGCTCGAACAGTGCTAGCCGATGCCAAACGAGCACTTGAGAACTGCACACTTCGCTCTCCCGGCGAAGGCGTGATTCGCTCCCGTATGAAGGAGCCTGGCGACATGGTCAGTGCCAATGCCCCTATTGTTGAACTGGCTTTGATGAATCCTCTTTGGGCTCGCGTTTATATTGATGAAGTCAATTTGGGGAAAATCGCAATGGGCCAATCCGTGAAACTCTCCGTGGACAGTTATCCAGATCAAGTCTTTGATGCGACGGTGGGATTCATTTCAACGGTTGCTGAATTTACGCCTAAGACCGTTCAAACGGAAGCCATTCGCACGCATTTAGTCTATGAGGTGCGACTGACGGTTGATGATCCCAACGGTATGTTGCGACTGGGGATGCCTGTGACGGCACAGTTGCAGTAAGGATCAGACATGACCCGCTACGCTTTAGAAGTTCAATCTGTTACGCGCATGGAAAAAGGTGTTGTTGAACCCTTGCTTTCAGCGTTGTCCTTAAATATCAAGGAAGGGCAACTTGTCGCTTTAGTGGGCGCAGACGGAGCCGGAAAGACAACGCTGATGCGCACGTTGGCAGGACTTTTAAAGCCTCAGGAAGGCACCGTTAGGGTTTTTGGCGAAAACCTTTATGAGAATCTTTCAGAGTTACAAAGCTTGTGTGGCTATATGCCTCAAAAGTTTGGTCTTTATCAAGATTTGTTCAATCTTGATGTATCAGACCGAGAGAAGCGTTTCGAGGAACTCTTGGAGATGACGGACTTGACGGCGTTTACCGAACGCTTGGCCGGTCGTCTTTCGGGTGGTATGAAGCAAAAGTTGGGGCTTGCCTGTGCGCTTTTGAATCACCCCAAACTTCTTCTATTAGATGAGCCGAGTGTGGGCGTTGATCCGTTGTCACGTCAAGAGTTGTGGCGCATTTTAGAAAGAAATGTCCGGCAAGAATCCATGACCATTGTTGTGGCGACGACTTACATGGACGAAGCTTCTCTTTGTGACGAAGTGATTGTGCTAGAAAATGGGCACTTGGTGTTGATGGATACACCACAAAATATTGCTCAAAAAGCCCAAGGTTTAACGTTTTTTGTTGAACCGGAGAAAGATGAACGCAGTCGAGATTTACAAGCGTTGTTACTCGACAACGAAGAATGGGTGTTGGATGCCGTTCCGCAGGCGGGGTACGTTCGAGTACTTTTAAAACCGAATGGCAAGTTGGACGATTTGAAGTACCAAATTGGGAATCGCACCTGTTTGTCAGTTGAACCTCGTTTGGAGGATGGCTATCTGGTGGAGCGTTACAAAAATGAGCCTCGACAAGCCTATACCATCATCAAAGAGCAAGCGAAAACGGGTGGAATTGGTCATGAAGAAGCGCTTATTACAGCTCGTGATCTCGTGCGCCGTTTTGGAAGTTTTGAAGCCGTTAAGAAGACATCTTTTGATGTTTATCGAGGTGAGATTTTTGGCCTTTTAGGTCCCAATGGTGCAGGCAAAACAACAACTTTTAAGATGCTTTGCGGCCTTTTAACGGTTTCTGATGGGGAACTTAGTATTGATGGTCTTGATGTCAAAGAAGCACTCGAGCATGTTAAATCCAATTTAGGTTACATGTCTCAGAAATTTGCGCTTTATGGCGATTTAAGTGTCCGTGAAAATATGAATTTTTTTGCGCGGGCTTATGGTTTATTTGGCGAAGTAGCCAAGCGTCGTATTGAGTTATTAATTGAAGAATTCCAATTAGGAGAGTATCAAAATCATCAATCGAAAACGTTGCCAGGGGGTGTTAAACAGCGTTTAGCCATGGCGGTTGCTCTATTGCATAAGCCAAAGATTTTATTTTTAGACGAACCCACGAGCGGCGCCGATGTACCAACGCGACGTCAATTTTGGCGTTGGATGACGGCGCTGTCTGCTGGCGGCACCACGATCATTGTGACAACCCACTTTATGGAGGAAGCGCAGTATTGTGACCGTATGCTCATTCAGGATCGAGGAGAAGCCTTGATTTTAGGCACGCCTGAAGAAATTCGACAAAATTCTCCCACTATGGATGAAGCGTTTATTCGTGTTGTGAGGCAATTTAGAGCGGAGGGAGAAAAATGAGTGAATTTTTAACCCACGTTCGTG
>USIM01000128.1 GCA_900554675.1 uncultured Sutterella sp. | reverse complement strand
AATTAATTGGCGCCGAAGTCGCCCAACGTTTGGCCTGTTACCGTTTTGTCGTGGCCTTTAGTTACTTGCATGCAGCAAGCGGCCTTATGAACGATTACCAAACGATTCTTAACCGTCCCGATATCGTGGTGTTAAAGTGAAAACGCAATTCAATTCTAAAAATAAAAAAGGTTTACTCTTGGGTGGCGTAGCTGTCGCCGTTGCCGCCGTGATCGGTGCGGGTCTTTGGATGGGGGCTCACCCTGCTCCTGAACCCTTCTACGGTGTGGTTCATGCTAAGACCGTTGACGTGGCGGCAAAAGTAACGGGACGCGTTAAAGCGCTCCCTGTCACCGAAGGTCAAAACGTGAAAGTGGGCGAAACGTTGATTGAATTGTCGATCCCGGAAGTGGAAGCCAAGTTGCGTGAAGTCCAAGCCTTAAAGAGCGCTGCGGACGCCATGAGCAACATGGCTGACGAAGGTGCTCGTCCTCAAGAAATTCGTGCTGCAGAAGCTCAAATGCTTCGCGCTAAAGCCGGTGAAACCTTAGCCCGTCAAACGTATAAACGTGTTGCATCGCTCTACAAAGACGGTTTAATTTCTCGCCAAAAGTACGATGAAGCGTTGGCCCAATATAAGAGCAGTAAAGAGCTCTTAGAGATGGCAACGCAACAACTCGACATTGCCAAGACTGGCGCTCGCGTCCAAGAAAAGGAAGCCGCTCAAGCCAAGGCTCAACAAGCCAAGGGTGGCGTCGATCAAGTTGAAAGCTTGGTGAAAGAAAAAAATGTCGTCTCCCCGATTGCCGGTGAAGTCTCCCGCCTTTTTGTTGAAGAAGGTGAAATTGCCGCAGCGGGCATTCCGATGGCAACGATTGTTGATCTTAACGATCAATGGGCCACGTTTAATATCCGTGAAGACGATATGAAGGCTGTGGTTAAGGGAAGCCTTTTAAAGGCCCAAATTCCGGCCTTGGGCGAGAAGACTTACACCTTCAAGGTCTACTTCATTAACCCGCGTGCTGACTATGCTACGTGGCGCGCTACGCGTCAAAGCACGGGCTTTGACCTTCGCACCTTTGAAGTTCGTGCGCGCCCCGTGGATCCGATTCTTAACTTGCGCCCCGGCATGAGTGTCATCGTGGCACGCTAAGAAGAGCCCCGTAATGTCTTTTTTCTCAGACGTTTACGCCGTTGCCAAACGTGAAGTGAAAGAAACGCTTTCACTGCCTTGGCTTGTCGTCATGTTTGTCGCTATGCCATTGGTATGGTGCGTCTTACTCGTGGGCGTCTTTAATGGTGGATTCTTACGAGAACTCCCTGTGGGCTTCGTGGACTTGGATCATACGCCCGAGTCTTACGAGTTTGCTCAAAAAATTGACGCCATGCCCAGTGCCCGCTTGGTCTCGATGACTTCACCGCAAGAAGCCCGTGCGGCGCTCAAGCGCGGTGAGCTTTATGCCTATTTGACCATCCCTCACGGTTGGACGGCTAACTTAAATCAACCCGACTCATTGGCTATTGAAGGGTACTTCCCGAAGTCCATCTATGCGGTTGCGGTTTCTTTAGAACTTGACATTAAAACCGCATTGGGTCAATTCAGTTTGGATTCGGCTAAACGTTTAGCCATTGCTGCGGGAGCAAACCATAAACAAGCCGATCGCGCCTTAAATGTCATGTCGGTTCAAGCGGTCACCTTTGGCAATTTGGCCTTTAATTTCCAAGCTTACCTTTTACCCGTTCTTATTCCGGGTCTTTTGCACTTGGGCTTGGCGCTTGTCATCGTGACGCGTTTAAGCGCCGAATGGCAAGATAAATCGGTTAAGAAATGGCTCCAAACGGCTAACAGCCATATGGACGCTGCGCTTTTAGGCAAACTTCTTCCTTGGTGGGGCTACTACTCGATTTTAGGGGCGCTCTATGTTGCCTACTTTGCGGGATTCTGCGGGTGGTATGCGCAAGGCTCCGTTCTTTTTTGGGTCTTTGGTCTTGCCCTTTTATTGGCAGTTATTGCTTTATTGCCTGTCTTTGTTATGGGACTTGCGATGAAAGCCGGTTGGATTATCGCAACGAGCTTTTGTGTTGGCTACATTGCTCCGATCTTCCCCTTCACGGGCTTTTCCTTCCCCTTTGATGCCATGCAACCGTGGGTGGAAGTGTTATCACAAATTTTCCCCTTAACGCACTATGTGCAATTCCAAGGCGAGCAATGGATTTTAGGAGCGCCGTTATCGGCCTCGCTCATCACGCTGGGCAAACTCGCACTCTTTGGTCTTTTCTGGGGCTTACTCGGGTGGCCTGCGATGAAAAAGCAAATTCATACGACGATCTCTGAGGAGGGACAATCATGACCTTCTTACAGATTGCGTTTGAAACGATTAAGCGGGTCGTTGCTAACCGCAACACGTTCATGATTTTCTCGATTGCCTCCATTTTCTATTTGGTGTTTTATTCGATCCCTTATAGCAATCAGGCCATCACACAAATTCACTGTGCGATTGTCGACATGGATCAATCGGACCGTTCGCGTGAACTCACAGACAAATTCATCAGTACGCCGATTATTTATCCGCAAATCATCACGGGCGACTTTGCCAAAGCCAAAGACGGATTTTTGCGCTCAGACTACGATGTCATGGTGGTGATTCCTGAGAATTTTGAATCCGACGTCGGTCGTGGCATGCCCACTACCGTGAGCGTCTTCTCAAACGGTGCCTTCCCCGTGAAGGGCCGCGCCGTCGCCGCTATTACTCAATTGGTAGTGGGTCAAGAAAATGTGATGGTCGCTGCCAAACGCTTAGTGGCCCAAGGGCTTGATGCACGCGTTGTTAAAAAGATGACGCAAACGGGCCCCTCCTTTGTCTCTCAAGACCTCTATAACAACATCTCGGGCTACGGGATCTACTTGGTGCCGATGGTAGCCGTTGTGATCGTTCAAGCCGTGATGTTCTTTGGGATCGGGATTAGCATGGGCGGTTGGACAGAAAAGCGTCTTGAAGACGATTTTGCTCGCCGCATTTTTGGTAACGGCACAAGTTTCTTCGGTGTCTTTACGGGCTTTTTCTTGATTGCTTTTAGCTGGACTCTCTTGATGGAAGGTCTGGGGCTTTGGGTTTTGGATATGCCGACTCTTTTAAATCTTCCGGCCTCTATTTTGTCCATTTTCACTTTCAGTCTTGCCATTACGGCGATGGCGATGAGCTTGGCGCTAGCCATGGGCACCAACCGCTATGCGGCCGGCATGGTACTCGCTTCAGCTCCCTCGCTTTTCTTATCGGGTCTTGTCTACCCGTTTGAAAATTTTGCGACTTGGGTGGTGCCCTTTGCTTGGTTGATGCCCACGACGCCCGCTTGTCGATCGATTCTATTTACGAGTCAGGAAGGGGCGACACTCGTTGATGTCTTGCCGTTAATCGGTGCCAATCTCTTGCAGTTTGCGGTCTACGGTGCGATTTTGGTGTGGCTCTATCGACGTCGATCGATCTCGCAATAATCTCTTCAGAAGCGAAAGTTCCTCAAAAGACTTTCGCTTTTTTCTTACCCTCATCCAAACAAAAAGTAGGTCTCTAAGGCATTTTTCTCATAGGGATTTCAATTAAAACAATACGAGTATGAAACGCAAATTTTCCTTTT
>USIM01000127.1 GCA_900554675.1 uncultured Sutterella sp. | reverse complement strand
GACCGTGACCATCTTCGCCTTTGTCGGCACCTACTCCATCAACCAGAACCTGTTCGACATCCTCTGCCTCATCCTGTTCGGCATCCTCGGCTACGGGATGCGCCGGTTCCAGTTCCCGGCCGGGCCAATGATCATCGGCTTCATCCTCGGGCCGCTGCTGGAGTCCGCCTTTGATCAGACCATGACCCTTTCCGACGGCAGTTTCATGATCTTCCTGACGCATCCGTTCTCGGTCGTGCTTCTTCTGCTCACCGTCGCCGCCGTCTTCAGCATCGCCCGCGCACGTCTGCGCCGCTCGAAGATCGCCCAGCTTGCGCAGGAAGGATAGGAAAAGATGAAATTTGGGGGAGGCCACGCGACAGGAGTTCGTTCCGACAGAAGAAAAAGAGCAAATAGAGAGAATAAAGAGGGGTTATGGACGCCCCGTGAGAACGCATTTCGGAGACCAACAAAACGTGAAGACGCGACGCGGGACCGCCATCCTAGGGTAAACGGCGGGCGGGAATGCGGCGCAAGGATATAGGGGGCAGGGGCCCCTGCAAACCTCCAACCCAAGGGGAGAACCTTATGTTTAAGACCCTCCGCACAGCACTTTTCGGTATGGGCGCGTTCCTGCTCGCCGGCGGCCTTCTGACGGTCCCGGCTCAGGCTTCCGACTATCCGAGCAAGCCCATCCAGCTCGTGAGCCCTTACGGCGCGGGCGGCGACTCCGACCTGACGGCCCGCGTGTGGGCTGAATTCGCCAAAAAGAAACTGGGGCAGCCCGTGGTTGTGGTGAACAAAACCGGAGGCGGCGGCCTGACCGGCAGCCTCTTCGCGGCCAAGGCCAAGCCCGACGGCTACACGATCGGCTTTATCAACTTGCCGACCTTTACGACTTTGGCCGCTCAAAAGGGTGCTCCCTTTAAGACCTCCCAAATTGTTCCGATCGCTAACCACTTAACGGAAACGAGCGTGATCGTTGTCCGTGCTGACAGCAAGATCGATTCTTTGAAGGGGTTGGTTAATGCTGCTAAGGCCAACAGAAAGATGCGTTGCTCCACCAATGGCGTGAAGGCTTCTAACCACACGGCCGCTCAATTGTTCGCCAAGAGCGCCGGCATCCAATACAAAGCTGTTCCTTACGGTGGCACGGCTGACCAATTACTCGCTTTGCGTCAAGGCGAAGTGGACTTCTCTTGCGCTAAGATCGCTGACGTCGCTAAGCTCGTCAAGGGTGACAAGCCCGAACTTCGCATTTTGGGCGTCTTCGATAAGCAACGCTTGAAGGAATTCCCGAACGTCCCGACTTTGGGTGAAATGGGTTACTACGGCGAATGGTACGGCTCTGCCCGTGCTTTGGTTGCTCCGGCCGGTATGCCTGCTGACGTGTTGAAGTACTACGTTGACACGTTCCAAAAGGTGATGAACGATCCTGAAGTGATCAAGGCTCACCAAACGGCAGGTCTTAACCTTGAATACAAGACCGACAAGGAGTTGGGCGAATTGATCAAGGCTCAAGAAAAGTTTGCTCGTGACGTGATCAGCACGCTCTACTAATCTCGTAGGCTTTTCGCTTTAAATTGTGCCCTGGGGGAAGTTTCTGAACCCGGGGCCTTTTGTTATCTGAAAATGGCAACGTGTCATTTAATCTTTTACTTTAAGTTGTTCGTTTTTTTAATAACCCTTTGGTTTATAGAAACAGCCTTATATCCTCTGGTTGAACCAGAGGTTTTACGGCTGTTTCTATAATTTGGTACAAACATATTAGTGTGTTGAACACGCTCTCAACTATTTGAATCGCAAAGTTGATTTCAACATGAATAATTCGATTTCAGAACCAGATCTCGTTAAACAATCAGCAATCTTTAAGGCGCTCGGTCATCCTACGCGCCTAACGATGGTCTATGCCCTCTCTGAAGGGGATCTTTGTGTTTGCGATCTACAAAAATTGATTGGTGACAGTCTTCCGACGGTTTCTAGGCACTTGTCCGTTTTGAAACAGGCGGGGATTGTCGACTCTCATAAAGATGGGCTTCGCATTATTTACAGTCTTAACTTTCCTTGTATCACCACGCTTCTTAACTGCACCGTTAAAAAAACATCTTCAGATTGCTATTGCTCATCCGAGGCTAAGTCATGCGAATCTTAGTGCTTTGCACTGGAAACAGTTGCCGAAGTCAAATGGTTGAAGGACTTTTAAAGTCTATGCACCCATCTTGGGAAATTTTCTCTGCTGGAACAATACCGACCGGTTTTGTCCATCCAATGGCCATCATGTCCTTAAGAGAAATTGGGATTGACATTTCTAATTACGAATCAAAGTCGATTAACCTCTTCCTTGATCAATCATGGGATTGGGTGATAACCGTCTGTGGCGATGCCAACGAAAACTGCCCAATATTCTATGGGACGGTGAAAAATCGAATTCATTTGGGTTTCTCAGATCCCGCTTTATCTGACGGTTCAGATAGACAAAAACTCAAAGTATTCAATACACTACGCGACAAGATGATGCATGTGTTGGAGAATACTTTTGCCTCTTAAGCAGTAACCGATATTTTCTTTTTAAATTAAGTTATTTAGCAATTTAGCTAAATTGCTATATACTGACAGTATCGATATTTAAGTTCTGCGAAATGAAAAGCCTAAATAACTTAATGATAAAAATCGGGGGAGCCGTAATCGGTTTGACGACGTGGATTTTCATCTACATGAACATCAAATCATGGTCAGATACGTTAGTTTATGACATCCTAAATTTGTCACATACAAACTTGGCAGATTTTCCTTTTACTGGTCCTCATGGTTTACCTTTTGGCATGGATCCGTGCGGGACTAAAAGTTGAAGTTGTCAGAGATACCCTTCAGCGCTTACCCAAATGGTTGGGCTACACGTTTGGTAGTATTTTCGGTGCCATCACGCCGTTTTGTTCATGTTCAAGTATCCCTTTATTCTTAGGTTTTACCTCGGCGGGTATCCCGTTGGGTATCACAGCTTCATTTTTAATCACTTCGCCCATCATTAATGAAGTAGCTGTCGTCGTACTCTTTGGACTATTAGGCACTGAGTTAACTCTAATTTATGTTGCTATTGGTTTACTAGCCGGTATTGTGGGTGGCATCTTTTTAGATGCCGTCAAAGCCGATCGATGGCTTGAGGATTTCATAAAGGAAGCATTAAATCGCAAGATTAGTCGTCAGCAACAAAATCGTCGCGAAACAATCACTTTTGATCAACGTCATCAATTTGCTAAAGACGAAACCTTTACCATTGTTCGCCGAGTGGGTAAATGGATTGTGCTTGGCGTTGGCGTGGGTGCTTTGATTCACGGTTTTGTTCCAGAAACTTGGATTAGTGAAAACCTAGCCGATGGTCAATGGTGGTCTGTTCCGTTAGCGGTTTTTCTCGGAACGCCGCTATACACGAACGTAACAGGCATCGTTCCCGTAATGGAAAGTCTTTTATTAAAGGGATTACCTCTGGGAACAACCTTTGCCTTCTCTTTGTCATCAGTCGCAATGAGCCTGCCGGAAGTTTTGATGCTAAGACAGGTGATGAAGCCAAAACTGCTCATATTGTTCTTTGGCTACTTAATGGTGATGTTCACAGTCGTCGGATTCGTTATGAACGCATTTCAAACCTATTTGTATTAAATGGAGAAAACAATGGAAATTCAAGTTTT